>CAZJVX010000005.1:18005-29827 GCA_964549345.1 uncultured Flavobacteriales bacterium
CTGATAAAGAAATTTTTGATGATATAGTTTACTCTTATGACACGCTTTCCGCAAGGATGAGAGAGCTAGCTTATCTAAATAAAGGCATTACAATAGTACTTACTGACGAAAGGGAAAATGCGGAAGATGGTAATTTTAAATCAGAAACCTTTTTTTCCGAGAGAGGTCTGTCAGAATTTGTAGAGTTTTTAGATGGCACTCGTGAAAGACTAATTGAGAAAGTGGTAGCTATTGAAGGGGAAAAGGACAATATTCCTGTAGAAGTAGCTATGATTTATAATAATAGTTATAGTGAAAACATACACAGTTATGTCAATAATATTAACACCCACGAAGGTGGTACGCATTTAACTGGTTTTCGAAGAGGTTTAACGAATACGTTAAAAAAATATGCAGAAAGCTCTGGAATGTTAGACAAGTTAAAATTTGAAATAGCTGGAGATGATTTTAGAGAAGGGCTTACTGCAATAGTTTCTGTTAAAGTAGCTGAACCTCAATTTGAGGGGCAAACAAAAACAAAATTAGGAAACAGAGAAGTTTCTGCGCCTGTTAGTCAGGCTGTTAGTGAAATGCTATCCAATTACTTAGAAGAAAATCCTGGAGACGCTAAAAAAATTATTGAAAAAGTTATTTTGGCTGCTACGGCTAGACATGCTGCAAGAAAGGCACGTGAAATGGTTCAGCGAAAAAATCCTATGGGTGGGGCCGGGCTTCCTGGAAAGTTAGCGGATTGCGCATCAAAAGATCCAGCAAAATGTGAGTTATTTCTTGTTGAGGGGGATTCTGCTGGGGGTACTGCCAAGCAAGGTAGAGATAGAGAGTTTCAGGCGATTATGCCTTTAAGAGGTAAAATTCTGAATGTGGAAAAAGCCATGGTTCATAAAATTTTTGAAAACGAAGAAATAAAAAATATTTATACTGCACTTGGCGTTAGAGTTGGAACTGAAGAAGATTCCAAAGCTTTAAATTTAGAAAAACTAAGGTATCATAAAGCAGTTATTATGTGTGATGCTGATGTGGATGGTAGTCATATTCAAACGTTGATCTTGACTTTTTTCTTTAGATATATGAGAGAGATGATAGAGAATGGGTATATATATATTGCTACTCCTCCTTTATATTTAGTAAGAAAAGGAAAACAGGCTAAATACGCTTGGGACGATAAGGAAAGAGACGGATATATAGATAAAATGAAAGGTTCTGGTAGTGAATCAAGTGTCCATGTACAACGCTATAAAGGTTTAGGTGAAATGAATGCTGAACAATTATGGGATACGACTATGTCACCAGAAAATAGAACATTAAGGCAAGTTACAATTGAAAGTGCTGCGGAAGCTGATAGAATATTTTCTATGCTGATGGGTGATGACGTTCCACCAAGAAGAGAGTTTATTGAAAATAACGCTAAGTACGCCAATATTGATGCTTAATCTACTAGTAGAATAGATCCCTTGTATTGATTGTAGGTGCCATCTTCGTTCTCTAGTTTCACCAACCATAAGTAATTTCCAGATTGACACTTTTTCCCCGTATTTTGGTCAAAACCAGACCAGCCATTATTTGTGTTTTGGGTTGAGAATATAGTTTTGCCATACTTATTGAAAATGACCATCTCAAATGGAAGGCCACTCAGGATTACCCCTTCAGGCATAAACACATCATTTATTCCATCGCCATTTGGGGTAAAAGTATTAGGAGCAAGTATGTCAAAATTAGCAGTGACTTCAACTTCTAAATTAGCATAGGATATGCACTCGAAGAGGTCCTTGTAGGTTAAGTAAACCATATAATTACCATTTGTTTTATACTCATGTCTCGGATGTGATTGATCACCAAATGATCCATCTCCAAAGTCCCAACTAAAACTACCATTTTTAGTTAATGAGTACTGAATAGATGAAAATTCATCAACTACATTTGGAGTAAAATAGGTACTGATCGTTCCATTGTCATCAGTTGTCTCATAGGTAATTTCTATCTCTGGCGCTCTTTGTAACGTCATGTGTAAGGAATCTTTTAATTCAATTATAGAGTCTTGCCTACTTTGCTCATAAAGTATAATAGATAAATTCTCTGTTGCCAAAAGTTTAATTTTTTTCTCATTTATGTATTTAACACCGTTTATTTTCCATAAAATAAAACAGCTATCGCATCCGCTTGAAAATAGGGTTACAGAATCGTTATAACATATGTTAGTTTTATCTGTTAAAATGGAAATTTGATTAATAATCGTTGTGTCCTCTTCGGCAGAAAGAGAAGAAGAGATATTGGGTATTGAATCTATTGATGATACTAAAGAATTTGTATCATTAAGTTTTAAAATTATAGTGTCGAATTTTTGATAAATTTCATTTAAATTATCTTTTGATTCTTTTATTTCATTAACCTTTAAAGTTTTTTTTGAGCTTATCTTGTCAGTAATAGAGTTAGTGTTTTCTTTAGGTTGGGTTTTAATGACGGGTTCATTTTTTTTGATTTCCTGAACACTTGGTGTTATGTTTTCAGAATTATTATCTAATAAAAAAACGGTTAGTAATCCTATTCCAATTAAAGATGAAATGATTATCAATAAAGTATTTTTGTTTTTGAAGGAATTTTTAGTTGTGTTATCTAAACTAGATGATATTTTATCCCAGTCCTTTCCATAATCACTTTCCAAACCATCTAATTTGTCCCTAATTAGGTTTTCAAATGGGTCATATATTGATTTTTTATTCAAAGATTAAATTTGTTAGAAAGTATAGTTTTTAATTTCTTTTTAGCCTTGGCATAATTAGACTTAGAAGTGCCTTCACTTATACCAAGTATACTAGCAATTTCTCTGTGAGTTAAACCATCTAGTACGTACAGGTTAAATACTGTTTTGTAAGAATCACTTAAATCATGAACAGCTTCAAGAATTTGATTCATATTAATGCCACTATAATAGGATAAATCTTCACTTTCTTCATCATAAGTCTGGTGCTGAAGTTCGTCTTCACTAGTAAAAGAAACTTTTTTGTTTTTTCTTAATTGATCTAGTGAGTGATTTACCACTATTCGCTTAAGCCAGCCACCAAAATTTTCTCCACCTTCAAATTGATTTATTTTTGAAAAGGCTTTGATAAAGCTTTCTTGTACAACATCACTGGCAGTGTCGTAGTCTTTAAAATAGCGCAGGGCAACACCCATCATTTTACCGTAAAATTTATCATAAATGATATGCTGAGATTTCCTATCATTTTTTTTACAACCCTCAACTAAGGATATGATATTTAACCTTTCAGCTGTCATTTTCTACAAACGATTAAAATTAAAATGGTTGCCTTTATATTTAATTTTTTTTATAAGTATTTAGGAAATAGCCATTTAAAGATATTGATTTTTATATTTTCGCAGAAATTATAATCAAATCACACAAAATGAAAGTTACTATAATAGGTGCAGGTAATGTAGGCTCAACATGTGCAGATGCTATAGCTTACAAAAGAATTGCTAGTGAAGTAGTCTTACTAGATATTAGAGAAAATTTTGCAGAGGGAAAAGCATTAGATATGATGCAAACATCTTCTTTACTGGGGTTTAATACTAAAATTGTAGGTAGTACAAATGATTATAAAAAAACAGCAGGAAGTGATGTGGTTGTAGTTACTAGTGGAATCCCAAGAAAACCAGGTATGACTAGAGAAGAATTGATTGGAGTCAATGCGGGAATAGTAAAAACAGTAACAGAAAATGTCTTAGCACATTCACCTAATGCAATAATAGTAATTGTGTCTAATCCAATGGACACGATGACTTATTTGACATTTAAAGAAAGTGGACTATCTAAGCATAGAGTAATTGGAATGGGTGGGGCTTTAGATAGCGCAAGATTTAGAACATATTTATCATTAGCGGTTGAAAGACCTTCAAATGATATTCATGGAATGGTAATAGGAGGTCATGGAGATACGACTATGATACCTTTAACTCGCCTTGCCACTTACAATGGAATACCTTTTGAAAATTTATTAGACCAATCAATACTAGAAAAAGTTGCAGCTGATACCATGGTTGGAGGAAAGACATTAACTGGCATGTTAGGTACATCAGCTTGGTACGCTCCAGGAGCTGCAGTTGCTTATTTGGTAGATAGTATTTTACATGACCAAAAGAGAATAATTCCGTGTTCTGTATTTCTTGAAGGAGAGTATGGACAAGCTGATATTTGTATAGGTGTCCCAGTGGTAGTTGGAAAAAATGGTTGGGAGAAAATCATTGATCTTAACCTTAACGATTCAGAAAAAGAATTGTTTAAAAGGAGTGCTGCCGCTGTCAGAAATATGAACGATGCTTTAAATGCATTATAAGATAAAGCGTTCATTTTCTCTTAGATTACTAACATGACATTGATTTGTCATTAGTTTTTTCCTTCTTTTGGAAATCTCTAAGTACATCCAATTTCGTACTTTTTTAGGGATTAAGTACCCAATTAAAAGTGGATAAAGAAAAATATTATTCATCTGAATAATTAGTTGAAGAACTGCATCAGAGTATTGATGTATTAGATCCTCTTTTTTAAATAAAATGGTCTTTTCTATGTCTGCAATGTTTTGGCTTTCATTCATAATCTCACGCCCTACACTAGAATTAGGAACGGTGATCAAAATACGTTTTGATTTATCGTATTTCAAAATGAAGTTACCCCAATAATTGCAAAAAATACAATCGGAATCTATTAATACAATGGGGTTACTTATTGGAGCTTGCACTTTATAAATTTATACATATGATATTCGTTATCAACATGAAATAAAATAAAATATATTCCATTTTCTAAACCTTCAATGTCTATTTCTATATTAAAAAACCCTTGTTGTACTAATCCGCCATCAATTGAATAAATTTGATAAGAAGTATTTAGGGGAACATTAGAATTTATCTTTTTTGAACTAGGGTTAGGAAATAAGATGTATTTAGTGGTATTAATTTCATTGAAATTATTACTAACTGTGGAATCCAAAGAACCATAATATAGAGAAATACCGCCTCTCTTGTTTCCAATCAAAAAATCAAGTATGGTGTCATTATTAATGTCATAAATAGCTGGAACATTATTTGGTCCAGTATAAATATTCAATACATTACTATCCACAAGATTAAAGCTTCCATTTAGGTTATTTGAAATGTTGTCATAATGAAATATGTGGCCTCTTTCACTTCCTACAAATAAATTTATTTCCTGATTTATGATTTTAAATTGCGGAGTACTAGATCCAATGTTGGTCCACCATTCAGAGACATCAACCTGTCCCAGTGTTTCTGATGCTAGTTCAAAATTAAATGTTGTTGAATCCCCTATGTTTTCTAAATAATTTAAGTTTCCAATGGCTTCACCCACAATTAGATCTAAATCATTGTCATTGTCAATGTCAAAAAGTGTTGGGTGTGCACAGTATCCAACATCAAAAACATTATTTAACTGATCCGTTAACGGAGAAATGGATAAGTTTAAGCTCATCTGATTAGCGTTTGGTGAAGTGTTTTCGAAATAATGCAGATTTCCATCATAATCACCAACTATGGCATCTAAATCCCCATCATAATCTAAGTCTCCAAACGCTGGAGCTAGGTTTAATCGATTTAAAGTGGTTGCTATATTTTGAAAGTTATCGCTAGTTTTTTCAAACTTTGGACTTAATGGAGTGCCAATGTTGATGAAAGACGATATAGAAGAACTGTAATGTACGGGAACATTAAGATCAAACTCTCCAAAATTTGAAACAATTAAGTCCAGTAAATTATCATTATTTAAATCAACAAATATGGGCTTAGCGCCCCTTCCAAGATCAATCGTTTCATCTTGGAGTAAATTATTTCGTTGAAAATAGAACGATGGCGAATGGTTGGAGCCGAAATTTTTATAAAACCAGATACTTTCTTTATCCTCTGTGTCATTATCAGAATTTGGTGAAACAACAAGATCTTTTATCCCGTCAAAATCCATGTCCTCATAAAATGATGCTGGAAATATGAATAAATCAACAGGTAGACTATTGCTTGGAAATGATGTATCTTGACTAATAAAAGAAGTGTTTTGGTTAACTCCACTGTTGTCATTATAAAGTGCAACAAGATTTCCAAAAGACACATCACCAAGAATTAAATCTTTGACATTGTCGCTGTTCAGATCCAGCGACAAAACGGTTGATCCACTATGCCTTGCAGTTTGATTTCTAGTTGTTGAAGTATCCACATTAGACTCAGGAGATGATACATTAAAGCCGCAAGTGTCAAATAAAATGCAGGTGTTTGTCAGTCCATCTTCTCTGAAGTGTCCCCAACATGCATTTTTAAGTTCAAAAATCAATGAATCTTGGTTGTGCCCATTCTCAACAGACATGTTTTTGTGGTATTCTAGACTTGAGCCTAGCACTCCAAAGCTCAGAATATCCAAATCACCGTCTCCATCAATGTCATTGATAGCAGGAATGTCAACTACACTTACATAGAGATTAGTGTTAGTCGAATATTGATAAGAATATATAAAAGGATTAGTAATTAGACTAAAGCTTAGTTCATCATTTACAGAAGTGTTTTCCCATACTCCTATACCCCCTGAAACAGAGCAAAAAATATCTTTTTTATTGTCATTATTATAGTCTCTTAGTAAAACCCAATTGCTTAGGCTTTGAGGAAACAATTGTTCATATTCAGGTGCATAAGAGTAAAAATCCCCATTGTTTAAAAAGGTGGTTATTTTATTTCCAGTACGATCAAAAACAAATAAATCCTCTATTGAATCAAAATTCAGATCAATTTTTGAAATTTGAACGGCATTGAATCCGCCCGTCCACGGGTTGGAAAGGGTGTCAAAACCATCTATGACTAAAATATCATTTGATTGTATGACATTGTGGGGTTTTATCTGAGAGGTTATTGAATTCACAATGAACAACGAAAAACAACAATTAAATAATTTAAGTTTTTTGAACATGACTCCCAACATAATATATATCAAAAGTTTAAATTGATAATTTCATAAAGTTAACTAGTATTTAAATATGATAACGAAGATGTTGATTATAAGTTGGTAATAACCAATTGAAATTCTATATTTGCGCCCTCAAAATTGTGTTATTAATACTATAAAAAATATTTAATGAGAAATAGAAGTGCCATATGGGTATTTACTATCCTGTTATTTTTAGCTTGTCTATATCAACTTTCCTTTTCATGGGTGACTAGATCGTTTGAGTCAGATGTGAACGACCAAGCCGTTGGAAAATTTGACTCCCTTACGCAAAACGCAATTCCTTATTTCACTCTTAACGGAGATACGTTAATAGTTGACGGAAATAGTAAAAAAGAAAAGCAACAAATTGTTAGTTATTATGAGCAAAAACTCTTATCCGACCAATCAGATGCTCCTGTTTACCCTGTAATTGATTTAGATTATCAACGCTGTAAAGATCAAGAATTAGGATTGGGACTTGACCTTCAAGGAGGTATGAGCGTAACTTTAGAAGTTTCTATTGAAGACTTAGTTAAAAACTTTGCTAAAGCTTCAGTTAAGAAACCATCATTCAGAAAGCCATATAATGCGGCCTTAAAAGATTACAGAATGGGTAGATCCACTGTGGACGCACCTAGTGACGATTTTATAGGCTTATTTGCTGCACATTACAAAAATATGTATGGTGATGAACCCATGACGTTTTTTACAGTTGGGCTTAAAGACTACTTAGACAAAAATAGCTCTAAAAGTAATATTAACATCATTGCTAAACTTAGGGAAATAAGTGAAGATGCAATTGAAAAAACACATAGAATTATTGAGTCAAGAATAAATAAGTTTGGTGTAAGTCAACCTAACATTAAAAAACTCGCTGTTTCTGGCAGACTACAAATTGAGTTGCCAGGAGCTAAAGATAAAGGTAGAATTAGAAAATTATTGCAATCTACTGCTAGCCTGGAATTCTGGGACGGAGCACATAAAGATTGGACTAATAAATTTGTTGAATTGACAAAAGCATTTTCCAACACAGCAAACGAAGATACAGTCGAGAATTTTAATGAATTAACTGAAGATTCACTATCAAAGCTTTCTGTAGTCGACTTGGCCATATATAATGAGGAGAAAGCTACGTTTGATTCACTAGCAGAACTGAGAGCTGTTGAAAAAAGTATTGAAGATTCCATATTATTAGCTGAAGGAAAGATTTTAAATGGGACTTTAAAATTTGCACATTCTCCTGGTTCACCCGTGATAGGATTCTCTAAAACAGCTGATACGTCAAGAGTAAATAACATTCTTAAATCAGAAAAAGCTAAGGAAATTTTTGGTCAATATAAAAGGGTGAAGTTCTTATGGTCCAAAGAGTATTACACTAAAGATAAGGGTTATAATTTTGAAGGACATCAACTCATGGCCATTGAAGTCCCTAAAAATGGTGAAGCTAAAATTAACGGTGAAGATATTGTAGATGCTATGCAAAGTTTTGACCAAAATTCAAAACCTTCAGTTCTTTTAACATTTGAATCAAAAATTGCAGATACGTGGTCTAAATGGACAGAGCAAAAAGTGGGTAAGATTATTGCTATAGTTTTAGATGATCAAATCTTTTCTGCACCTGTAATTAATCAAAAAATTTCAGGTGGAAATACGGAGATTTCGGGAGGATTTGAAACGATTGAAGAAGCTCAAGATTTAGCTAATATACTTAAGGCGGGTTCTTTACCTGTGCCAGCTGTAATCGTTGATGAAGCTATAGTAGGTCCATCATTGGGAGAAGAAAATATTCTATCAGGAACATGGTCATTGATTGGTGCAGGACTACTCATTTTACTTTATATGCTTTTTTACTACAAGAGAGCAGGATTTGTAGCTAATGTAGCATTAGTCGCAAATGTATTTTTCATCTTTGGAACATTAGCTTCTTTAGGAGCCGCATTAACTTTACCTGGATTCGCAGGTTTGATATTGACAATTGGTATGTCAGTTGATGCTAATGTGCTTATATATGAACGGGTAAAGGAAGAACTCAGTAACGGAAAAGGTATAAAATTAGCCATACAAGATGGTTATAAACACGCTTACACAGCAATAATTGATGCAAACGTAACATCACTGCTTACGGCTATAGTTTTAGCTTATTTTGGATCTGGTCCAATTCAAGGATTTGCTACCACCCTAATAATTGGTGTTTTTACTTCTTTGTTTAGTGCAATTTTTATAACAAGGCTTATATTTTCTTATTTATTGGACAAAAAGTGGAACTTATCTTTTTACAGAAATGCGACTAAGAATTTATTTACTACCACATCCATTAAATTCCTTTCCAAGAGAAAAATTTCTTATTCTTTGTCTGCAATTATTGTCATAATTGGAATTTATTCACTATTTACTAAAGGATTGGATGGAAGTGTGGAATTCACCGGTGGTAGGTCTTACAGAGTAGAATTTACTGAAGAGATGAATAAAGAAGAGGTGAAAACAGCAATCACTGAAGTTTGTGAAAATGTTCCACCAGAAATAAAAACAGTAGATAACAATTTCACTTTAGAAATTACAACTAAATATCTAGAGGGATCAGAGACAAAAAATAAAGTTTCCAAGATCGACTCATCTATGGTTACTGCATTTGCAAACTTAGGATTTGTAGATGACCCAACTTTAGATTCAGAAAATAGTTTCAAGATTTTATACTCAAGAGGAGTCGAGAAACAGATTTCTAATGAATTAATACAAGGCTCATTTTTAGCTGTCCTATTTTCACTATTTGTAATCTTTATTTACATTGCTTTTAGGTTCAGAAGATGGCAATATGGTCTTGGAGCGCTTGTAGCCATGTTCCATGATGTTTTAGTTGTACTTGGGCTTTTCTCCATATTTTACAATATACTACCCTTTTCAATGGAAATAGACCAAGCATTCATAGCCGCTATTCTTACCGTTATAGGGTATTCAATCAATGATACTGTGGTTGTATTTGATAGAATTAGAGAATATGCAGCTTTTCATAAAAAATCCTCATCTGTTCAAGTAGTTGATAAAGCACTAAATAGTACATTGTCTAGAACTGTGAACACCTCACTAAGTACATTTTTAGTTTTACTTACCATATTTATGTTTGGAGGAGAATCCATTAAAGGATTTTCATTTGCTTTGATGATAGGCGTGTTAGTAGGAACATACTCATCTTTATTCATAGCAACCCCATTAGTAGTTGATTTCTCAAAGAAAAACATCAAAAGCTAATGACCAATCATCATTTTTTATTACTTGATGGCATTAGTACAGGCGAGTTATTTTTTGTTTTTTTAATTATACTCATTTTTTTTGGGTCTAAAAGTATCCCTAAGATGGCTCGTACTTTTGGAAGAGGCATCAGGCAAATAAGAGATGCTTCACAGGAAATACAAGACGACATTAAAAAAGCAGCATTTGATGACCCAACCACAGATCATAAGTCAAAAAACAATTCGTAGTGATTGGTTATGATATAGGTTTACTAATATTAGGTTTAGTATTTCTAATTTTGGGAGGTGACCTTCTTGTACGGTCAGCTGTTTCTTTCGCTGAAAAGTTTGGTGTTTCTTCTTTCTTAATAGGAGTTACTGTAGTTTCATTTGGGACCTCCGTTCCTGAGCTTATGGTCAGTATTCAAGCTGCTATGGATCAGGCAGCAGATATCGCTATTGGAAATGTGCTTGGCTCTAATATAGCAAACATAGCATTGGTTTTAGGGGTTTCGGTAGTAATAAGACCCCTTAGTATTACCACAAATACGTATAAATTATCCTGGTGGGTTATGCTCATTTCTTCATTGTTGTTTATCTTATTTTTATTTGATAATGTAATTACTAAATTGGAAGGTTTACTGTTAATAGCCGGACTCTTCTGCTTCATAATTTTTTCTATTAAACGAAATATTCCTAATGAGGAGTCAATTATTTCAAAAATTAATATTCAAACTGGGATATTATTTTTTGTATTGGGTGCGACTGGACTATATTTTGGATCTGAATTATTTGTAGAAAGTGCCATTTCAATAGCTTCATTTTTTGATGTTCCGAAATTTGTAATTGGAATCACGGTCGTTGCTCTAGGAACTTCACTGCCAGAACTCATAACATCTATTGTTGCTCTTATAAAGGGTCAAAATAACATTTCGCTTGGAAACTTAATTGGTTCCAATATTTTTAATGTATTTGCGGTCTTAGGAATTACTTCTTTAATTCAAGAATTAGGTACAAGTTCTATTTTACTTTTCTTAGATTTTGGTGTTATGTTAGCCGTAATCTTGGTTTTTGGTTTTCAGCTTTTTATTAGAAAAAAAATAAGCCGAACGGCAGGGTTTTTGCTGCTATTCGGCTACTTTTCTTATATACTATTTTCAGTATTTTAAAGCTTAGCAGATTTTACTGTTTCTATAATTCTTCCAGCAATTTTATATGGGTCTCCATTTGATGCAGGTCTTCTATCTTCTAGCCAACCTTTCCAGCCATTTTCAACCGTAATTATTGGTATTCTGATGGAAGCACCACGATCTGAAACACCGTAGCTAAAGTCGTGAATAGATGCAGTTTCGTGAAGTCCTGTCAATCTTTGTTCATTGTAGGCGCCATAAACATTAATATGATCTTGTGCTACAGGCCTGAATGCTTCACAAACTTTTTTATAAATTTCCTCAGATCCACATGTTCTAAGCAACGTATTTGAAAAGTTAGCATGCATTCCGGATCCATTCCAATCTCCTTTAATAGGTTTAGGGTGGTATTCAATGTAGTAACCGTAATCTTCTGTTAGTCTATCAAGAATGTACCTAGCTATCCACATTTCATCTCCAGCTTTCTTA
>CAZJVX010000006.1:0-29231 GCA_964549345.1 uncultured Flavobacteriales bacterium
ATGTGCCTCAAAAAGTTAAAAAGGAAAGAGCCGATGCCATTATGGAACTTCAGTCTGGAATTTCTTATAAACTCAATCAACAAAGAGTAGGTAAGCTGTTCAAAGTGTTAATTGATAGAGCTGAAGGTGATTATTTTATTGGAAGAAGCGAGTATGATTCGCCTGAAGTTGACAACGAAGTTTTAATCCTAAAAGATGAATCTACTTATTGTAGAATTGGCGATTTTGTAGAGGTCGAGATTATTAAGGCAGATCACTACGATCTTTATGCTAAACTCAAGTAGAAGTAATGAATCCGTTTCAAGTTGGAGATAAGGTTCGATTTCTTAATGCAGAAGGTCACGGTATCATCACCAAAATCATTAATGATAATCATGTTGAGCTAGAAAATGAATATGGGTTTGATGAGGTTTATGACATTAAGGAACTGGTAGGAGAACGAAGTAAAGAAGACTATAAGACCGATAATTTGGCATTTAATCAAGAGGTAAATCAAAAACTCAAGGCGGATCAAATGGAACAACAAGCCTCAGCCTTGCGAAAAAAATTCAAGCACCTTGATAAATACGGTGGTAAGGATCGGGACGTAATGGATTTACATATAGAAAATTTAATCGATTCGTATCAGGGGATGAGTAACAGTCAAATACTGAATATTCAGATGACTCATTTCAGACGATTTTTAAATCAATCTATCAATAAGCAACAACGTAATATTGTGGTTATACATGGTGTTGGGGAAGGGGTACTAAGACATGAGATTCGAAAAGAATTAGATATTTATTATAGCGAGTACAAGTATTATGATGCTCCTTATGAAGAATTTGGAATGGGGGCAACAGAAATTATCCTAAAACCTTAATTAAGGTTCATTTTTTAATGTCACCTCAAGTTCCATATCTACGTTGATGATGGCTTCTGAGGCTGTAAAAGCCTTGTCAAATGTAGTAGTGATGTAAGTTTGAAATGTGCCAGCGTGTATGAATTGATCTAAGATGGCGTCTTCATTTACGGCTAAGGCCATTGTTGAACCAATATTATCTGGAATATTGTCATATTCACCTATTTTAACGGCATCAAACGGGGCATCTAAATTGGCTGGATTTTGTAAGGTGAAATCACTAACCGATCCTGACACAGAATCCATTACAAAGTAAAGAGTAACCCTTTCTAGCATACTAAAATCACAATCCGTAATATTGATCAACTCTAAATTTAGGCTTCTAGGTCTAATTTGGTGAGCGAGATCGGCTAGTGGATTTGGATTTTCAGTTGGAATAAAGTCATCATAGTCTAATGTGAAAGCCAATTCACCAAGCCCTAAAGTGAGTATAGCAGGAACAGCCAAGTCAGCACAATTAGCAAAGCTGGTTAAATTATAAGTAGTACCTCCTAGGGTAACGTTGGTAAAGTCTAAAGCACTATTTGGGATGGTATACGTTATAGACTCTGAAATGGGAAAAATGGTCTCTAAAAACTCTTGATTATTGGCCTCTAACTTATCTATCTTGGTACACCCAAGAGATAAGCCTAGAAGAAGAATTATAAAAAAATGTAGATGCTTCATCTACAGTAAAGATATCTTTTTTTGTGATTTAGTTAATTCCAGGATATTCAGCTAATGCTTTTTCTATACACTTAACTGCGTTGTAGAGGTGCTTTTTGTCTAAAACGTATGCAATTCTTACTTGATTTTTCACACTGTTATTGGCATAAAAACCAGAGGCTGGAGCTAACATAACCGTTTGACCTTCCATTTCAAACCTCTCCAATAACCATTGGCAAAAATGATCAGCATCATCTATGGGTAGTTCAGCTATACAATAAAACGCTCCCTGAGGTTTTGGACATTTCACTCCTGATATTTTATTTAACCCATCTACAATGATATCTCTTCTTTCTACATATTCAGCCGATACATCGGCAAAATAACTAGTAGGGGTTTTAAGAGCAGCTTCACCTGCAATTTGGCCTAGTGTTGGAGGGCTCAATCTAGCTTGACCAAATTTAAGTGCCATTTCCATAAATTGATGGTTTTTACTTATTAGTGCTCCAATTCTGGCACCGCACATGGAGTAACGTTTGGATACGGAATCCACCAAAACTACATTTTGCTCAATCCCTTTTAGTTCTAATGCAGAAGTGTGTGTAGCTCCGTCATAACAGAACTCTCTGTAGACTTCATCAGCAAATAGAAAAAGATCTTTTTCTTGAACGATTTTTCTAAGTGAATCCAACTCTTCTTTTGAATATAAATACCCTGTGGGATTGCCTGGATTACATATTAATATTCCCTTTGTATTAGCAGTTATTTTTTCTTTGAATGCAGAAATTGGAGGTAAGGCAAAACCATTATCAATGGATGCTGTTACCGGAACTACTTTAATTCCACATGTGGTAGCGAACCCATTGTAATTAGCATAAAATGGTTCAGGAATAATAATTTCATCGCCAGGTTCAAAGCAACATTGAAATGCAAAAATAAGGGCCTCTGAACCTCCAGTGGTAATCATGATTTCTTTTTCTGCGTCTAGATTAATACCAAGTTTTTTGTAATACTCAGCTAGCCCTTTTCGGTATGAACTAAACCCTGCACTATGGCTATATTCAATCACATTAAGATTGAGATTCTTTAATTCGTCTAACACTACTTTAGGTGTTGCGATATCAGGTTGACCTATATTCAAGTGATGAACAATAGTTCCTTTTTCTTTTGCTTTTTCAGCAAAGGGAACTAGTTTACGAATTGGCGATGCAGGCATCGCATGAGATTTTGCAGAAAGTTGTGGCATAATTTTGTTTATTAAATTCTTTTAATGCTGCATCCTGAATTTCTAGTTTCTGGATTTTTAATTTCTTCACCTTTTGCTAATGACTTTAGTGCATCCTTTAACCATTCTTCTTTAACTTCTTTTTTTGAGCCACAGTTATCATCAATGGCCCCCTTGTATACTAAATTCATGGTGTTATTTAATAAAAAAACATGAGGAGTGGTAGAAGCCCCAAATGCATCTGCTAGTTGATGATTTTTATCTAAAAGATAGGGTGAGTCATATTTTTCATTGGTACTGTGTTTTTGCATATCAGCATAAGAATCTCCCTGATTTCTCTTTGCTTCATTGCTATTTACTAGGACCATACCTATCTCTTGTTTTTTACAAAATTCATACAATTCGTTATACCTGTTTTCCCATCCATCCATTGACTTGTTCCCTATGACGAATGGACATGTATTGCAACTAAATATAATCAACAAACCATTTTTTTGTTTTAAATCATTAAGCGAGAATTCGTTTCCAGATACCTCTCTCATATTATAGTCGGTTAGTGGAGCTTTTTCTCCTATCCTAATGGATTCTATCTTAGAGTTGGGTGTTAAACTAGTAAGCAATAAACCCATGATGAAGAGCGAAAATATTTTTTTCATTTTGATGTAATTTTTTACAAATTTAAATGAATACAGAATAGAAAGTTCAAAATGATAACGTAAAATTTTTGACATTTAAAATTATATTATTAATAAGTTAAATGTGAAGAAATTAACATAGGTTAAATTTTATTAAAGGCATAAATTATAGTTTTAATTAGTTTTATGAAAGAGCTATTTGATTTTGTATCGAGAAGAACACCTCTGAATGATGAGATTAGAGATTTCATTCAATCCATTTCTAAAGTAAAAGAAATAAAAAAGGGTGATAAGCTCATAACTGAAGACCAATATGTGAATAAAACCTACTTCGTAGTGAATGGGTGCTTAAGGTCATACGTATATGATATCAAAGGTAAGGAACACACCCTTCAATTTGCATTAAAAGATCATTGGATCAGTGATTACATGGCTATCTTTAGTAAACAAAAATCCACACTAATTATTGAATCCATTTCCGATTCTATTGTCATTGAAGCATCCATAACCAATGGTATAGATAGTATATGTGAAAAATATCCTGCTCTGGAATTCTTACACCGAAAAAGCTTGGAAAACTATATTGTAAGTTTACAAAAGCGAATTTTAGAACAATTGCAATTACCTGCTTCAGAGAGATATATGTTATTATTAAAAAAATATAAGTATATCGAAGATTACGCACTTAATTATCACATTGCATCTTATCTTGGAATTACACAACAAAGTTTAAGTCGTATAAGAGCAGAGACCAGAAGTTTATAAATCAATTAATTAGCAGAAAATATTTATTATTGTTTTATTACTTAAGTAATTATGATGTCAGAAGAGATAAAAATTGATTTGCAATGAAAAATTTTCTGTATACAGCATCCTTTTTTCTAGTCTTTTTTAATTCATGTAAAAAAATCAATAATTGTGTATCAATTCCTTCTGCTCAAAGTAGTATTTGTATAGATTCTACACTCATTATTGATAATGGTATATGTATTGAAGAATATGATCCAGTATGTGGATGTGATGGTGTTACTTACAGCAATTCATGTCATGCCACTATTTTTGGTGGAGTTACCAACTACGTAGATGGCGAATGTTGTAATTAAGCTTCCTATGAATTTAACATCGGTCAAACGATAAACTTTTCCCCCTTATCTGCCATTGATTTTAATAGTGGTCTTGGATTAAATTTCGGCCCGTGAATGGAGGCGTAGTGTTCCATTCTATTTACCACATGATCAAGTCCTAACAAATTCATATAGCTAAAAGGTCCTCCAGACCATGGTAAAAAACCAACTCCAAAAACTCCTCCAATATCTCCATCCTTAGGATTTTGAAGTATGTTATCTTCCAAGCACCAAACTGCCTCATTTAAAAGCATTAACATGGTACGTTCCTCTATTTCTTTACGATCTATTTTTTTAGGGGATGGATTTCCAAAATGTTGATATGCATCTTGATTTGGGGAAGTTTTTCTGAGCCTTCCCTTTTTCATGGCATAATTATAAAACCCTTTTTTGGCTTTTCTTCCGTGTAATCCAGCCTCAAACATCTTAGGCATGGAATAATTAATTTTAAACCCTTCTCTACCTTTTAAAAGCTGAGCCATATTGCCGCTCATGACATGAGCTCCTACATCAATTCCTACTTCATCTAGAAGGGTTATTGGTCCTATTGGCATTCCAAGTGATGTTAAAGCACCATCGATATCTTCAATTCTTACTCCTTCCTCAATCATCAGCAGTCCTTCTATCAAATAAGGACATAATATTCTATTGACATAAAAACCAGGCATATCATTTACAACTATACAGGTTTTGCCTTGTCTTTTGCCAATTTCATAACAAGTAGCTAATGTTTCTTCTGAAGTTTGATCTGTTTTTATAATCTCTAACAAAGGCATTTTGGGCACAGGCGAGAAATAATGCATACCAATTACATTTTCTGGTTTTTTAGCCGCTTTTGACATTTCTGTCAATGGTAATGATGAGGTGTTGGAAGCAAAAATGAAATCCTCATGGCAAACGGTTTCTAACTCTTTAATAACTTTTTGTTTGATTTCCATATTCTCAACAATAGCTTCAATTACTACATCAACTCCTTGAAATCCCTTAAAGTCAGTTTGTCCTACAGCACGTTGTACAATGGTTTTAGCTTCCGTGTCTTTAAGTTGTTTCCTCTTTAATTTTCGCTTCAATCCTTTCCAAATAGCACTTTTAGAAGACTGTATCATATCTTCGCTTAAATCTTTTAGTATCACATCCATACCATTATTAACAGAAACGTCTGTAATTCCTCCTCCCATAAATCCAGCTCCTAAAACAGCTATACGATCCGTATTTTTTGGTTTGACGTTATATGGATTTTTCTTTTTTTCTGTAGTGGTAAAAAATAAATTTCTCAATGCTTTGGATACATCAGATAACATTAATTCTTCAAAAAGAACTACTTCTTTTTCATATCCATTTTTAAGTCCTTTTTTTAATCCTGCTTCTACGCAATCTATAATGGCAATGGGTGCAGGGTAATTTCCTTTGGTTGCTTTCAGAGTTTTTTTACGAGCTTGACTGAATACAACTCCTCTGCCCAAAGACGAATCAAGTAATTTTTCAACTAGTGATTTTTTTATCGGTTTACGTTGAAATTTACCGTTATTCATTTTGGATACTAGTGTTTTTGCAGCACGATGTAATTTGGAGTGATGAACTACCTCGTCAACTAATCCCATTTTTTTAGCAGGATACGCGAATACATTCTTTCCAGTAAGCATGATATCTAACGACTTTGCTAAACCCACTAGTCTTGGTAATCTTTGCGTACCACCAGCACCAGGAAGTAAGCCTAATTTAACTTCTGGTAACGCCATTTTTGTTTTGGTATCGTCAGTGCAAATTCTAGCATGACAAGCCAATGAGATTTCAGTCCCTAATCCGTAACAAGTTCCGTGAATAGCAGCCACAATGGGTTTTTTAGAATCTTGGATAGCTTGAAGCATGGCATGGCCTTTTCTACTGGTTGGTTGAAAATCACCTACTTTTTCTCCTTTGAAAGATTTGATATCTGCTCCTGCAATAAAATCTTTTTTGGCACTTATTAAAATGGCACCTTGGATTTGATTGTTTTGATTTACTTCATTGAAGACTTCCTCAAAATCACCAATTAGAGTAGGTGAAACAATATTCATTTTATCATTTTTGGAATCAATCCAGATGGTAGCTATTCCATTTTCGATTTCTAATCTAAAAAAGTCGTTATTCATTATCCTTCGTATTTTTTAATAATCATAGCATGTCCGTGTGCACCTGCAGCGCATGCTGATAACATAGCGTATTGACCATTTTCTTCAATTAATCGGTTTGCTGCTGTGGTTAACAATCTAGCACCCGTTGCGCCAAATGGGTGTCCTATAGAAAGTGAGCCTCCCCATTTGTTAACCTTATTGATATTTATTTCACCCACTGGCTTTTCTTTCTGTAATTCTATTTTACAGAATTCATCATCTGCAAGGCATTTTATATTGGTTAAAACTTGACCTGCAAAAGCTTCGTGAATTTCGAAAACATCTATGTCATTTAGTGATAGTTTAGTTTGATCTAACACTTTACTCATGGCGTAAGCTGGGCCTAGCAGTAACTCATCTTCAAGTCTTTGCCCTGTAAAACAATAGTCTACAATTTCTGCTTTTGGTGTTAATCCAAGTTCTTTAGCTTTAGATTCAGTCATAATTAAACAAACTGCACTTCCATCTGTTAAAAAAGAAGAATTTGCTGCTGTTAGTGTTCCATGTTTTTTATCAAAAGCTGGTTTTAACTTATTTAGTTTCTCAATCGGAGTTCCGCTTCTAATTCCGTTATCTTTTTTGATCATCTTAAAATCAGGTTCAATTTCTACTGGGACTACCTCTTTTTGGTGATGACCAGCTTCCCAGGCTTTTTCGGCATTATCATGTGATCGTTTAGCAAATAAATCTTGGTCTTCTCTAGATACGTTGTGCTTAGCTACCATGATATCGCAATCTTGACCCATGGTTTTCCTAGTAGTAAATTCTGTGATTGCAGGAATTTCAGGTAAAAAATCCTTTAGTTTAAATCCAAGCACAAATTTGATCATGTCTGCAGTCGATCTAATTTTATTTCCTTTCATCAATTTTGTACGCATATGTTTTTTGTATCCAATAGGTGTTTCTGAGGCGCTGTCAGCTCCGCCAGCAATGACCACATGGGCCTGCCCCGTAGCAATTTCTCCAATTGCAGTTGCTATGGCTCTGTTAGCAGAAATACATGCTTGTGTTACGGTGTGACAAGGAGTTTTATTGGGAATTCCAGCAGTAAGTGCTGATTCTCTAGCTAGATTGCTTGTTTTAAGGGTGTGAATCACACACCCCATAACTACGCTATCCACCTCCTTAGGGTCTATGCCCGTTTTAGAAACAAGTCCTTTGATAGCCAATTGTCCTAATTCATATGTCATGGTGTTTAAAAATGCTGTCTCAGACCTAAGAAAAGGAGTTCTACAACCGTCTATTAATACAATTTTATCTTTCATTTTGTTTTACTATGCGTGCATTGTAAAGAAACACAAATTATCTAATTCATGCACAATTATTCCCTGTTTTTTTAAATTCTATTATTTATTACTTCATTTTTCAATGCAGTGTGAATTAATTTTTACATATTTATTGCTTGGATAATTATGAAAAAATTGCTGAAGGGGTTATTGTAAACAGAATTCGTTCTTCTTGGATAGAGTTATACAAACTATACAATGACCAAGCTGCTGAGAAAGGTGTAAGTCTTTCTATGGCATTTGTTTTATTGACAATCAATGAAAACTTCGGCACTCCTGTAACAAAAATTGCACCTAGGATGAGCATGGAGCCAAATAGTTTGTCCCGAATTCTAAAAGCAATGGAGAAAAAAGGGGCTATCTATAAACGAAAAGATAAGTCTGATAAACGTAAAGTATATATATGTCTTACCGATTATGGCTTGGAGCTTAGGGATTTGGCAGCACAACGTTTGTTTTCATTTGAAAAAGCAATTCATGAAAATGTGGACTCCAAAGACATAGAGGCGTTTTTCAGGGTTATGAATAAAATACCTTTTGTTGTAAATGCCATAAAGAACAAAATATAATTACCAATTATATTCTTTGTTTTCTACTAAATTTTCTGCAATAGATCTTCTAATTTTTGTAGGATTTAAATGAGGTTGAGGAGTCAGTAGTTTAATATAATATCGTAATGTTTTGTTTTTGGTATCTGGTAAGCTATCTACGATGGTATTAGCGCAATGAACAATTTTTATATTCGCTTCATAAAGTTGTAGAGCTAACACATTTTCCTTTTGCTGGATTGTTCCATTAGATCCTTTTTGTTCCTTGAGTTTATTAACTCT
Source organism: uncultured Flavobacteriales bacterium (assembly GCA_964549345.1). GTDB lineage: Bacteria > Bacteroidota > Bacteroidia > Flavobacteriales_D > Parvicellaceae. The sequence goes on from CAZJVX010000006.1 coordinate 8,800, forward strand.
TAGATACACAGATTCAGCTACATACGTTTCGGTGAGTATATCAGATAAATTCATAATAATCTCTTGTTCGTTTTCTAATTCCATTCCAAATGAGTCAAATGCATACTTTGAAAGAATTAAGAATAAGTGCTTATAATTTTCAATTACTTTTTCGGATGTTAGTTTTTGCATTCTCAAAAACCTTTTCAATAGCGTAATAGGGATTTTTTTACCTGCTTCCTTTAGATTCAGTTCCTTTGTTTTAAAGGCTCTTTTCATTAGCTCAGCAAATGCAAGCATTCTATTGATTTCATTGGTACCTTCATATATTCGCGTAATTCTAGCATCTCTATAGCCCATTTCAACTCCAGTTTCTACACTATATCCCATTCCGCCATGAATTTGCAATGATTCATCTACGCAATAATCAAGTACTTCTGTGCTGTATACTTTCATCATGGCACATTCTATGGCAAATTCTCTGAGGGCTTCTAACTTTACTTCATTTTCAGATTTTCCTTCATTTTTAAGTTCCGATTCTTTTGAATCAATATTTTTTCCTGTTCGATATATGGCTGATTCAGCTGCAAATATTTTTCTTGCCATTTCACCCATCTTGTGCTTCATAGCCGCAAATTCAGCAATACTTTTTCCAAATTGTTTTCTTTCAATTCCATATGTAATGGCCTTATTAAGGGAAATTTTGGCACCTCCTATGGATCCAGCAGCTAATTTGATTCTTCCCGAGTTAAGGATGTTTAAAGCAATTTTAAATCCGCCTTCACGTTCTCCCAAGAGGTTCTCCAGTGGTACAGGGCAGTCATTAAAAAATACTTGTCTTGTAGAAGATCCTTTAATACCTAATTTTTTTTCTTCTTCGCCAAGTGTAATTCCGCCAAAAGATTTTTCTACTATAAATGCGGAAAGATTTTTATCATTTTCAATTTTGGCGAATACCACAAATAAATCTGCAAAACCGGCATTGGTAATCCACATTTTCTGACCATTAATCAAAAAACGATTATTTGCCTCATCAAGGGTTGCCTTTGTTTTTCCCGAGTTGGCATCCGACCCTGCACTTGGCTCAGTTAGTGCATACGCTGCTTTCATTTCTGCAGTGGCGATTTTTGGCAAATATTTTTTCTTTTGTTCCTCATTTCCATAATAAACTATCGGTAAAGATCCAATAGAAACATGTGCACCAAGTGTGGTTGCAAATGAAAAACCCCAGGACATCGCTTCAGTAAATAAAAGACCCGAATTAAAGTCTAAGTTTGTTCCTCCATAGGTTTCGTTTATGTGAAGTCCACATAGTCCCAGTTCAGCACTTTTGTCAAGTAAATTGGAAATAAACGAAAGGTCTTTGGAAGCATCAGGTTCTTCGGGAAGACCATGTAATTCTTTCTTTAAAAAATCCTGAACCATATCTTTTAACATGATCTGTTCTTCGTTCCATTCTTCAGGAATAAAAATAGATAATGGATTAGTTTTGTGAATTAAAAAATCTCCGCCTTTAATTTTCATTTTATTTTAGTATTTAATATGATTTAAATATACAAATTATATGCATGCATTGAAAACATATTCAGAACTAAAACAACTGTTTATGAAAAAAGTAGCTAATCACTATTCATTTCGTGAGCAGGAACAATTGTTTTTTTTGGTTTTGTTTCATCTCACTAAGTATTCTAAAGTGGATTTTTCCATGCATAGAAATAATTTAGTGAAAGAACATTATTTTGAAAGATGTCTTTCAATTATTGAGCAACTCAATTTAGGAAAACCTATTCAACATATTTTAGGATTTACCTCTTTTTATGAATTGGATTTAAAAGTTAATAATTACACCTTGATTCCAAGACCAGAGACAGAAGAATTGGTGTCATATGTACTAGATGACATAAATCCTAAAGATGTATTTAATGTGATTGATATAGGAACAGGATCAGGTTGCATTGCTTTAGCCCTAAAACAGCAAAGAGAATTTATAAATGTAATTGGCTTAGATGTTTCAGATGAAGCTTTAAAAGTGGCAAAGTTCAATGCTGAAAAGTTGAAGTTGGATGTTCGATATATAATGGATGATATTATTCGACCGAATAAAAAATATCCTCAATTGGATTATGTTATCAGTAACCCACCCTACATTCCACAATCTGAGTTAAATTCAATGTCAACCATAGTGAAAAATCATGAACCTCATTTAGCTTTATTTGTACATGACAATGATCCTTTATTTTTTTATAAATCTATTTTAGAATTTTGTCATTTAAAGCTCAAAAATCATGGTAAAATATTCTTTGAAATTCATGAGGATTTTGGTGACGAAATGGTAAATTTGGTAAGTGATAATCACTATTCTAATATTGAATTAAAAAAAGATTTACAAGGTAAAAATAGGTTTATAAAAGCTATTAAGTTTGAGTAAAAATCCCAAAGAAAGAATTAAAGAGTTACGTACTTTGCTACATCATTACAATGTGGAGTATTATGTGCACAGTCGTTCCTTAATCAGCGATTTTGATTTCGATCATTTAATGAAAGAATTAGAAGAGTTAGAGGAAAAATATCCAGTATTCTATGATGAAAATTCTCCATCAAAAAGAGTTGGGGGAGAAGTTACCAAATCTTTTCAAAGTTATGCTCACGAATATCCTATGTTATCTTTATCAAATAGCTATTCTAAGCAAGATATAATTGATTTTGATCTACGTGTAAAAAAAGTGATTGATGTTCCTTTTGAATATATATGTGAATTAAAATATGATGGCGTAGCTATAAGTCTAATTTACGAAGATGGAGAGTTAATAAGAGCCGTTACTAGGGGAGATGGAACAACAGGAGAAGTAGTAACCAATAACATCAGAACAATTTCTTCAATTCCTCTTAAATTGATTGGTAATTTCCCAAAAAAAATTGAAGTGAGAGGTGAAGTGATCTTTCCCAATCCTGCATTTAATAAACTTAATAAACAAAGACAAGCAGAAGGCTTACCTATGTTTGCTAACCCTAGAAATACTGCTTCTGGTTCACTTAAGCTACAAGATTCCGCTGAAGTAGCTAAAAGAAAGTTAGATTGTTTTTTGTATGCTGCATTTTTAAACGATTCCAATTTCAATAATGCTTTCGATCAATACGAGTATTTGGAAAAATTAGGTTTTAAAACCCCTCAATCTACAGAAAGATTCATTGAAAAATCAAATTCCATTGATCAAATAATGGATTTTATTAATTATTGGGAAAAAGAAAGAGAAAATTTAGATTTTGAAATTGATGGTATTGTGATTAAGGTAAATAAACTTGAATTTCAACTCCAAATTGGAAATACGGCTAAATCCCCGAGATGGGCAATAGCGTATAAGTACAAAGCCAAACAGGTTTCCACTATTTTAAAAAACATCACTTTTCAGGTGGGAAGAACAGGTGCAATCACACCGGTCGCTCAATTACAACCAGTGGTAATAAGTGGGTCCGTTGTTAAGAGAGCGAGTGTTCACAATGAAGATCAAATCAAGAAACTAGATCTAAGGATAGGTGATCAAGTTTTTGTTGAAAAAGGGGGCGAAATTATTCCAAAAGTAACTGGTGTACTACTGCAAAAAAGAAGTAAATCTAGTCAGCCATTTAACTTTATTAACAACTGTCCAGAATGCAATAATGAACTAATTAGAGACGAAGGTGAAGCCCAACATTACTGTCCCAATACGAATGGATGCCCTCCACAAATTAAAGGTAAGATGATTCACTTTATTGGTCGCAAGCAGATGAACATAGATGGAATAGGAAGTGAAACAATTGATTTATTATACAGTGAGGGATTAGTTAAAAATATAGCTGACCTTTATGAATTAAAAAAGACTGATATATTGCCTTTAGAAAGGATGGCAGAAAAATCAGCAGATAATATTATAAAAGGAATAGAAGAGTCTAAGAAAACCCCATTTCATAAACTGCTCTTTGCATTAGGGATTAGATATGTGGGTGAAACTGTGGCGAAAAAACTAGTATCCCATTTCATGAGTATGGATGCTCTTTTAAAAACCAATCAAGAAGAGCTAGAAAGTGTAGATGAAATTGGTGATAAAATAGCTGTTTCTGTATTAGAATTTATTCAAAACGAAAATAACATCATACTCATTAACAGATTAAAGGAGTACGGATTAAATATGGAAATATCTCGAAAAAAGCTAGAGCAATCCTCTAATCTTTTACAAGGTAAAAAGATTGTAGTTTCTGGAAAATTTAATGTACACTCACGAGATGAAATCAAAGACATGATTACACTTCATGGAGGCCAAATAGTATCTTCTGTTAGTGCACAAACAAATCTTATAGTGGCTGGAGAAAATATGGGACCATCTAAGTTAGCAAAGGCAAAAAGCTTAGATATTGAAATCTTAACGGAATCAGAATTCTTAACACAATTAGATCTTGATCAAAATTCATCACCAGAAAACTCAACTGGTCAAGTCTCCCTATTCTAATGGTTTTACTATTTTTATAATAGTTATTACAGCTAATGAAACCTTCATTTACTAGATTCAAATATTATTGGGGAGAACGTGTAATTTCAAAGCACATCAAAAAGGAGTCAAATAGAACAATGAGGTCTTGTAATATTGAGGACGCAAGATCTGTTGGCATGTTATGTGAAATTAAGAAAAAGGAAGATTATCATGCATTGGTTGAAATTATAGACTTTTTAAAAAAAGAATATTCAATAAAAAATCTTAAAATTTTAGCTTTTTATCCCTTCAAAGACGAACCGTTTTTTTTGAAGAGCAGATTAGGACTAGATTTTTTCTCTTTAAACGAACTTAATTATTATGGTTTCCCAAATAATAGTGTCGTACGAAATTTCATGAATGAATCCTTTGATATACTAATTGATTTAACACAAAGGCGTATAGTTCCGTTACGTCTGGTATTGCTTTTTTCCAAGTCTTCCTTCAAAGTGGGTAGCTTCTCTGACGAAAAAAAGCCTTTTTATGATTTGATGATTGAAACAGATCCGTCTGATTATAAAGAATACGTAACTCAAGTCACTAGTTACTTGAAAATTTTTGATAAAAATGATTAAATCACCTACTAAAAACATCATTCTAATTGGTATGATGGGTAGTGGAAAATCAACTATAGCAAAAAAAATAGCAGAACAAACATTTTTAACTCATTTAGATACTGATGAATTGATTTCTGCTTCTAATCAAAAATCCATTCAGGACATTTTTGCCGTCTTTGGTGAAAAACAATTTAGAGACATGGAATATAAAGTCGCTAAAAATTTACCTAAAGAAAATCATGTAATAAGTACTGGAGGTGGTATGCCCTGTTATCATGAAAACATGGATATTCTCAATAAAAATGGGATTACGTTTTATTTAAGTTCGCCTGTAGATTTATTATTTAGTAGACTGAAAAATAAAAAAAATCGCCCCCTATTTAAAAATAAACTAGATCAACTTGAGTCGCTTTTAAATGACAGATTAGTCTATTATGAAAAAGCACATGTGACAATAGATATTTCGAATAAAAATGTGGATCAAGTTGCTTTAGAAATTTTAGATTTTGTCAATTTGTGATACCTTCTAAGTGCATTAAGAAAGCATAATCCAGTGCAATCTCTTTCAGATACTCAAATCTTCCAGATGCGCCTCCATGCCCAGCGCTCATGTTTGTTTTTAATAATAATAATCGATTATCTGTTTTAAGTTCTCTAAGCTTTGCCACCCATTTAGCAGGTTCCCAATATTGAACTTGAGAGTCATGTAATCCAGTAGTTACCAATAAATTAGGGTAATCTTTTTTACCGATGTTATCATATGGTGAGTAGGATTTCATGTAATGGTAATATTCTTCATTATTTGGGTTGCCCCATTCATCATATTCACCTGTAGTCAGTGGTATGGATTCATCTAGCATAGTGGTGACTACATCAACAAAGGGTACATGAGCTATCACTCCATTGTATAGATCCGGTTCTATGTTGATCACTGCTCCCATCAGTAACCCTCCAGCGCTTCCTCCGGCAGCATATAGATTATTTGATGAGCAATATCCTTTCTCTATGAGAGATTTGCTACAGTCAATAAAATCATAGAAGGTATTTTTTTTCTTTAATAACTTTCCATTTTCGTACCATGATCTTCCCATTTCTTCCCCACCTCTGATATGTGCAATAGCAAAAACAAATCCTCTGTCAAGTAAGCTCAATCTATTACTACTAAATGTGGCGTCCATGCTGTATCCGTAAGATCCATATGCGTACAGCAGGGTGGGATTACTTCTGTCAAGAGTTACACCTCTTTTATGTACCAATGATACAGGTACTTTGGTTCCATCACGAACTTCTACCCAAAGTCTTTTTGAGATATAATCAGCTTCATTATATTCACCCAAGACCTCTCTTACTTTAAGTGTACTGGTTTCATTTGTTTCCAAGTCGTACTCATAAACAGATCCAGGATTAATTAGGGAAGTATAAAAAAAGCGAAGTTTTTTGGATTCTAAATTGATATTTGTGGTTGTCTGGACAACATAGGTTGGTTCATTAAATGGAATTAAATGGGTTTTCAGGGAGTCTAGATCAACTACTTTTAAGTTCACAAGCCCATTAGATCTTTCAGAAACTACCATATAACTGTTAAACATATCAATACCTTCGATTAGTGTGTCATTAGACCCTTTAATCACTGTTTCCCAACTGCTTTTTTTAGTATGGTTAGAATTACAAAATTTGATCGAAAAATTTTTATGATCCTCATTGGTAAGAATATAGAAACCCTTAGGGTGATGATATAAGCTATATTCAAGTCCTCTTTCTCTTTTTTGAAATAGGACAGGGTTGCTAAATGGTTTTTCTGCATCAATTAGTCGATATTCGTCACTTAGGGTGCTTGAAGAGTTAATTATAACGTATTTTTCGGACTTAGATTTATACACATAACAACTGAACGTTTCATCTTTTTCTTCATAAATTAACACGTCTTCATGTTGTTCTGTTCCTAGTCGGTGTGCATAGATTTGATATGATCTAAGTGTTTCTTTGTCCTGTACTGCATAAAAAATGGTTTCGTCATCAGCCCAAGTAACTGATCCAGTTGTGTTTTCTAATACCTCTTCAAAATGTTTTCCGGTTTCTAAATTTTTTATTTTAATCTGATAGATCCTTCTGGAAAGCGTATCCATACTATATGCCATAAGTTTATTGTTTTTAGAAATGTCATAATCTCCAAAATCAAAATAGTCATAATGATCAGCTAATAAATTACAGTCCATTAAAAGTTCATCTGAAGTACTTTCAATCTTTTTTCTCCAATATTTGGGATATTCTTTTCCTTTTTTAAATTCTCTCCAATAGGTATATCCATGCCACTCATATGGGACACTGGAGTCGTCTTTTTTAATTCTACTCTTCAGTTCTTTATACAGGTCCTTCTGTAGTTTTTCTGTCCCCCTTAGTGCATGTGAAGTATATTCATTTTCATCCTTAAGATATTCGATTACTTTTGGGTTTTCACGGTCATTTAACCAGTAGTAATTATCTATACGTTCGTCATTATGAATCGTAAGGGTATGTGGTTGCTTATCGCAGGTTGGTGGTAATTTCAATTCATTCATATTTTGAGTGCATGAAGTAAAAATCAATGATAATATTATAACTGTTGATCTCATATTAACTAATATAACACAATCGAGAAAATGGCAAGTCCAATTATCAATTTATAACAAGTGTTTATGAGCTGATAATTTTTAGCGTTTCTAGCATGATGTAATAGGTAAATGTTGAAGCTGATTACAATAAGCGAAACGACAAAATAAATAGAGAAAGTGTTTTTAATAACTATTGGAAGCAAGGAAAGGATAGCTAGAATTGAGCTTAGCATCATGAAGAATATAATGTACTTTGAATTCTTAATACCCAATACGATAGGTATACTTCTTTCACCCACAATTAAATCTCCTTTCAAAGAAATCATTTTTTTTACTATTTCTCTTGTTAGATCAACGGTGAAAATATACATAGAGAAAATGACCAATGTCATATCAATTTTAAAATTTAGTAAGCACAGTCCAATGAAAAAACTGATCATTAGAAGTGATGCACTTATTTCGCCTAGTAAAGGTTTTTTTCTCAGCTTGTGAGAGTAAAACCATAATGAAAAGTTTAACAATATGATAAAAATCAACATCCTAAAATTGATAAAATAGGAGATGACAATGCTTGTTAAAAAGCAAAAAATATACAGATTAAGACAGCTTTTTTTACTTACAACTCTATTGAAATATGTTTTTTGAGGTTGATTAATCATGTCCTTTTCAAAATCATAAAACGCGTTTATCAGGTAACCGGCCATTATACTTAAGACAATTGCTGCTACATAAAGATGTGTGTCAAGACTTTGGAGTGTGATGAAAAATCGTTTAGAGGTGTTAAACATAAACAACTGAACAAAGTATAAGCTTATAATGACTAAGGTGATATTATACCATCTTACGATAGACAGTAATCCCAATAATTTTATGATTACAGGCTTATTTTCAGTTTGGTTTGGTATAGATTTAGAATCTATGGATGACATCTAATTGATAATCGCTCAATTTTTCTTGAGCTACTTCAAAATTTTCAGTAAAACCTAAAATATATCCTCCTCCACCAGATCCACATAATTTTAAGTAGTATGCATTACTTTCAATTCCATCTTTCCAAAGCTTTCTGTAGAGCTTTGGAATCATGGGCTGAAAATGATCGTAAAGTACTTTTGAAAGAGATTTAACATTACTTAGAAGGGATTTTCCTTCATTTTTTAAGAATGCTTCAATACTAGCATCATTATACTTTTTGAATTTATTCTTGAGCATTTTTCTGAAACCTTCTTGTTTACATTTTTCTAAGAAATGCTGAACTAAAGGTTGGGTGTTACCAACTTGCCCTGTATTTAATAAGAAAATAGCGCCATTTCCGTCTGCAGATGCAGGAATACCAACCGTACCAATTTCATTTTTAGATTTTATAAGTACAGGGAGTTTTAAATAACAAATCAATGGATCTAGACCAGAGCTTGTCCCATGATAGAAGCTTTCTAACTTACTAAATGTATTTTTGAGTTCCAGTATATTTTCATTTGAAATTTGGCTTTCAGCATCAATCTTTTTTTCAACACAATAACGATCGTAAATAGCGGCCACAATTGCGCCAGAACTACCAATTCCAAATCCTTGAGGAATAGAAGAATCAAAATGTAGGCCGTTGTCAAGATCAGACTTTAACTGATTCAGGTCTAAATTACATGGAAGCTCACTTTTATTTTGAAGTATTACTAAGTGATTGTAGAAATCAATTAATAAAAGATTAGAATTTTTAGATTCTTCGGTATTATTTTCAAAAAGAAATTTGCCATTGTAGTCAGTGTATGGTATGGATAGACCCATGGAATCTTGTATGATTCCATATTCTCCAAAAAGGAGGATTTTACCATAATATAACGACTCTTTAATCATAGTATTCATTTAATACTTTCGCTCCTTTTCCTACTTCATCACAAATATACTGCTGATTTTCACAATAAACAATTAATTCTTGCCTAATAAAATCAAGTACTTCTTGTGTAAAACGTTTTGGATAGAGGACATGTAGATTAGCTCCTGCATCTAGTGTAAAACATAAAGGGATTTTTGTTTCCTCTCTGAATTCCCATATTTTGTTAATGCTAGATAATGTTCCTTCCTTCATTAGCACAAAATAAGGGTTTGAAGTCATCATCATTCCATGTAGTGTCAGGGCTTCTTGTTCGGTTTTAGAAATGAATTCATCAAGATTACCTGATTTTAGAATATCTATCATGGATATGATATTTTCCTGTGCTTGAACAAATCGTTGCTTAGCAAAAGGGTGATCAGTCATTAAATTATGCCCTACTGTAGAACTTACTTTCTTTTGTCCTTTGTCTATTAAGAGAATAGTATCCTGAAAATCTTTAAATACATCATCTATTTTATGATGTTCGATAGCGTATAAGTCAGACGTTTGATTAAGCTTATCATGCTTGCCCCATATCGCAAGAGGACCAAATAAAGATCTACAAGCACTTCCAGAACCCAATCTACTTAAAAAAGAAGCTTTTATCACAGCCTCTTTTTCGTTCATATTTGAAATCTGCTTTTCTAATTGCACCACGGCATAAGCTAGAGCGCTAAACCCAGATGCAGAAGAAGCAATACCACTACTGTGCGGAAAAGTGTTAAGAGTATCGATTTGAAGATTGTAATTAAAGATATAAGGTGAGTAGTCCTTAATTCTTTTGAAGAATTGCTCAATTTTAGGCAAAAAAGCTAGATTTTTTTCACCCTCAACAGATAAATTGATTTGAAATTCTTTTGACTTTTCGAATAATACGGTAGTTTGAGTGTAACAATTTTTTAATGTAAAACTTATTGAAGAATTGGCTGGAATTTGAACGGGTTTCTTACCCCAATACTTTACCAAGGCAATGTTGGATGGACTTTGCACAGATATGGATCCCTTATCAATTTTATTTCCATTTGACTGATATAAAAATGTTTTTTCTGTCATTTTTTAATCATATTATTAAATGAAATTACGGTATTATATCCTCTTTGTTCAAAATAGAAACTATTTTTTCTGGTAGCGAGAATAAAATCTCCACCCCATGCACCAAGTGATTTTATGGCACCGGGGTAGTCTTTAAATAATTTTTGTTTTACAGGAGTTTTGTGTAAGAGTTTCCCTACAATATTTTCGTGCTCAGTAATTGAGTTTTCAAATTCGTTTAAATCCTCACATGCAATAATAGAATTCGTAAGTTGATTTATCTCAAAAATATCTTTATCTAAAATAGTACTGTCCATGAATCGATTTACCTCAGCCTCACTGTTTTGTTTATTATTCAGGTAAATAAATTGAATTTCATCTTTAAATATCGGGTTCCAGTCTACTTTTTGATAGATGGGTTGTTTATTTTTCCCTAACTTATAAGTAATAGGTTTGTTTGTTCCAGCACATACGATGTCATATCCACTTCCGTTAGAGGTGTGAAAGTGTAATTTTAACGGATCTATTTCAAAAATAGAAGCTATGGACCATATCAAAGTTGAACTTGATCCTAGTCCCCAATCTTTATTAAAGTCTAATTTGGTTGTAATTCTTCCACAAATCTGATCTTTGAGATCAGCTAATTTCCTAGCACTAATTAATACGTTATAAATAAATCTGGCCTTTTTATTATCGCTACTACGAACTAAGTTTGAATTTTTCAAATCGAAGGTAGCTGAAAACCAAACTAGATTGTTTTCATCTAAGCTTTCCCAATGTAAAAAGGGGTCATTTTCATTTTTTTCAAACGTTAATGACTGACCATAATTAGTTGGAATTGCTAAACCATTAGCACCTTTTAAAATAAGATACTCTCCTGTTATAAGTAATTTACCGTTAGCTTTTAATGATTTCAACGATTGTTCTTCACTAATGATGCATTTTTGACTCCTCTTAATTTACAGAACTCATCTACTACATCTCTGTGAGAAACTACTTTGTCTTTGAAATGAAATTTAATTTTTTCTCGTTCCTCATTTGTGGCTCCCAACTGGTTTAAAATATTCAAAAGATGCATTTTCATATGACCTTTTTGTATTCCTGTAGTCACCAAAGATCGTACTGCTCCAAAATTTTGAGCTAAACCAACAGCAGCAATTATCTTCATCAAGTCTTGAGCATTTGGGTTCCCAAGTAATTTGTGTGAAAATTTAACCATAGGATGTAAAGCAGTCAAACCACCGATAGTTCCAACTGCAATGGGAATTTCAATCCAAAAACGAAACAGATTATCTTTAATTTCCACATGAGTTAAACTCCTATATTGACCTGATTTTGCTGCATAGGTGTGACCACATGCTTCAATCGCTCTAAAATCGTTTCCTGTAGCTATAACAACAGCATCAATTCCGTTAAAAATACCTTTATTGTGAGTAGTCGCTCTGTAGGGCTCAATATTGGCTATATGAATTGCTTGTTCAAACTTTTTCGCAAACTCCTTCGTGTCTATTGTTGGATCAACATTTAATTCATCTACTAAACAAGACACTTCACATCGAACTAAACATTCGGGAGTATAATTGCTTAAAATACACATGATAATGACAATGCGCTTTTCATCTTCGTCTAAATCACTATTTTGTATTTCTCTTTCTAGAATTTTAGAAAATTTTTCTAATAAGCTATTTATGAAATTAGCTCCCATAGCCTCACATGTTTCAAACTTGGCTACGAGTTGATAATAATTTGGTTCTAAATCGGTTTTGTTTACGATATCAATATCTAATATTCCCCCACCTCTAGCTCTCATGTTTGCCGTCATTTTTTCGGTTTCCTTATAAAAAATTGGCTTTATTTTATCAAAAATCGATTTTAAGTTTTTAAAATCACCATACCAAGCAAAATGAACATGACCCACTTTTTTGGTTGAAATAACGGTTGATTTAAATCCTCCTCTTTCTAGCCAAAAAGATGCGTTTTTTGCAGCTGCGGCAACAACTGAACTTTCTTCTATCGCCATAGGAATGCAAAAAACTTTATCATTAATCTTAAAGTTTGGCGCTATTCCAAACGGGATGTAAAAATTGGTAATCGTATTTTCAATGAATTCATCATGGATTTTTTGAACATCATTATCTTCATGCCAATAGCTTTTTAGTAGATTGATACACTTATCGTCACCTCCTAAATATTCATCGGCAATCCACTCCATTTTAGCTTCTTTCGAAAGCTTCGAAAATCCTTTTACCGGTTTTGAATTCATTTTTAAAATTTTTTGCAAATGTAAATTATTATAAAAATTTTTTGTTTAACAAAAAACACCGTAAAGTTAAACAAAATAACAATACAATTACTTTTTTCTTGCTCATTTAGTTAAACTTTATACTTATTTGGAATAAAAATGTTTCTTTATGTTTTAAATGTAAAGTATGCAAGAAAAAACCAACTATTCTGCCTTATCCACATTAGTTTCAGTCTTCTTTTTTTGGGGCTTTATAGCTGCCTCTAATGGAGTGTTTATTCCATTTTGTAAAACTTATTTTAGTATTGATCAGTTTCAGTCTCAGTTAGTAGATTTTGCATTTTATGGAGCTTATTACTTTGGTGCATTAGGCCTATTTGTTATTTCAAGTTCCATAGGAAAGGATATATTATCAAATTGGGGTTATAAGAATGGTATAATTTATGGACTACTTATTTCCTCTATTGGAGCACTTGCGGTCTATCCTGCAGTTAACAATGCTGAAATGGGTGATGCTCAAGTGTTTTATTATGTATTGATAGCGTATTTTATTGTAGCATTGGGTTTTTCTTTACAGCAAACAGCTGCGCAACCCTTTGCTATTTCATTAGGTGATCCTTCCAAAGGATCTCATAGACTTAATTTGGCGGGAGGAATCAATTCTTTTGGAACCACAATTGGCCCTATTGTGGTAGCACTTATCATATTTGGTAGTACTCCATTGAGCGGAGACGAATTAAATAATCTTATCAAAAAGGGACAAATAGAAATTTCAACAATTCAATACCTATATCTTGGAGTCACAGCATTATTTTTAGCAGCAGCGGCTTTATTTTATTTTTCTAAGAGTTTACCTAAAGAAAAAGTAGTAAGTTCATTTGAGAAAGCAAACAAAGCCACGCTTTTACTATTATTTATTTCAATAATAATAAGCGTATGTTTTGCTATGGTATTTTTATCTTATAGTTCATCTGATTTTACCTTTTTTAATGAAAATACAGAAGAAAAGAGGTTAATTCTTTTAGTCATATCGCTACTCATAATTTTGTTAGGATTATTATTTGCTTTTTGGAGTTCATCCAAAAACCCCACAGGTTGGGGCGCTATGCAAAAACCCCAATTACTTCTAGGAATGATTGCTATTTTCACTTACGTTGGTGTTGAAGTCACTATACAAAGCAATTTGGGAGAATTATTGAAGGTTGTAGCTGACAAAGTAAATCAATTAAATCCTTTAGGATTGAAAGTAATGAATGATGCTGAAATCGCTCCATACATTTCTTTGTATTGGGGTGGGTTAATGGTAGGTAGATGGGTAGGTGCTATAACAGTCTTTAATCCTTCCAAAGGCTTCAAAAAAGTATTGTATGTTTTAGTTCCTTACATCGCATTTGGGGTGATTTTATTGGTAAATTTTGGAGCCTATTCAATAAATGATATTTCGGCCTTTGCTATATGTGTAGCTATTCAAATAGGTGGTTTCATTTTAGCCAAAGACGCCCCTGTAAAAACATTGAAAATTTTTAGCATTTTAGGTGTTGTGGGGATGATTATTGGTCTATTTGCAAGTGGCACTACAGCTCTTTATGCTTTTTTAAGTGGAGGACTATTTTGCTCTATTATGTGGCCTTGCATATTTTCTTTAAGTATCCGAAATCTAGGAAAGTATACTTCGCAAGGTTCAGCTTTCTTAATTATGATGATTTTAGGTGGAGCAATTATTCCACCAATTCAAGGAAAACTAGCTGATATTACTGGGATTCAACCTTCTTATTGGATTGCCGTTTTCTGTTTTCTATATTTACTTATTTACGCTTTCGCAACCAAAAATATTCTTTTAAAACAAGGTGTTCAAACAGATTAAATACATTACTGCAGTTGTAAGTATATTTTTTTTTATCGCTTGTAATAAGCATAATAGTGAGGATATTTTAAATTTTGTTGACCCATTTATTGGTACTGGATTCCATGGTCATACTTTTCCTGGACCTACACTTCCATTTGGTATGGTTCAAGTGGGCCCTGATACAAGAATAGAAGGCTGGGATGGATGTTCAGGTTATCATTACTCAGACACTATAATCTATGGTTTTTCTCACACTCATCTTAGCGGTACAGGTATAGGAGACTATTGTGATTTACTACTTATGCCAATTCAAGGTAATCCTACTTTTAATAACGGATATCAAGATCCAAGTATTCTCAATTATGCATCAAGTTTTAATAAGAAAAAAGAAAAGGCACGTGCAGGGTTTTATGAAGTAAATTTAGATAAACACGATATTCAAGTGCAACTTACGTGTACTGAGAGAGTTGGTATTCATCAATATTCCTTCTCAAATTCAAGTGATGCTTCCATTGTGGTTGATTTAGAGCATCGAGATAAGTTATTAGAATCGGAACTTTACATATCATCTGATAGTTTGATCATGGGAAAGCGAATTTCACAATCTTGGGCTCAGAAGCAATATTTTTATTTTTGTATAGCTTTATCTTCCGCCTATGATGTTCAATATAATGACGATTCTATTCCAACTAAAGCGATACTTAAATTAAGGGAATCAAGAGATGATGTATTGGTTAAAGTAGGTGTATCTACAGTTAGTGCAGAAAGTGCTAGAAACAATCTAGCTTTAGAAGCACCGCACTGGAATTTTGATGAATACAAATTAAACGCTAAAAATTCATGGAGAAATGAACTACAAAAAATTAATATTAAGTCTTCTACTGATAGTGTTAAAACCATTTTCTACACATCCTTATATCACAGTCTCATTGCGCCAAATTTAATAAGTGATGTGAATGGGTTTTACAGAGGTACTGATTTAAAAATCCATAAGGACTCTATTCCAAATTATACTGTTTTTTCTCTGTGGGATACGTTCAGAGCAACTCATCCTTTATATAATTTAATTTTTAGGAAAAAGACTGCTCAATTTCTAAATACTTTTCAAAATCAGCTAAGAAACGGAGGACAACTTCCAATTTGGGAACTCGCTGGAAATTATACTGGTTGTATGATCGGTTATCATTCTGTTTCTGTTATTACCGATGCTTATTTTAAAGGAATTCCGTTTTCTAATTACCCGGAACTCTATGAGGGAATGTTATCTATTGCTAATAGATCGAAATTAGGGATTCCAGCTTACAAACGTTTTGGCTACATACCTTCTCACAGTGAGTCAGAATCAGTTTCAAAAACGTTAGAGTATGCTTATAACGATTGGTGTATTTCTAAAATGGCTTTGGCTTTCAGTGATACATTAAATTACCTAGACTTTAATAAAAGGGCTCAGTTTTATAAAAATGTATTTAACAATAAAACTGGTTTTATGCAGCCAAAATATAATGGGAATTGGAGCTCTAGTTTTTCTCCTTCTGAGGTCAATTTTAATTATACTGAAGCTAATTCTTGGCAATACAGTTTTTTCGTTCCACATGATATTTCAGGTTTAATTAATCTGCACGGAGGTTCAGCACTTTTTAATCAAAAATTAAATGAATTGTTTAATAGTAATTCAACTATTGAAGGTAGAAAACAAGCAGATATTACAGGCCTAATTGGTCAGTATGCTCATGGTAATGAACCAAGTCATCATATGGCTTATCTATATAACTCATCAGGAAGGCCTGAAAAATCTCAATTCATGGTAAACAAAATTTTAAACGAATTGTACCATTCATCTCCTTCTGGAATATCAGGGAACGAAGATTGTGGTCAAATGTCCTCTTGGTACGTGTTAAGTGTTATTGGGCTATACGACATCAATCCAGGAGATCCTTATTACATTATTCAAACTCCATACGTAAAGGAGTCATCACTAAATCTAGAAAATGGTAAAGTATTTTCAGTTAAAAAAATTGAAAGTGGTGGAGAAAACAGCATTTATATAAAAAAAGTAGAGCTTAATGGGAAGCCATATAACAAGAATTATATACATATAAATGATGTGATTCAAGGTGGTGAACTTCAGATTTATACCACTAGCGATAGTTCCAAAAAATGGATGTTAGATGAATTTTATAGTTCTTTTATAAGTAATGATGTGATCACTATTAACCCTGTAATTATAGCACCCTCAAAAACATTTCACGATTCTCTGACAATTTCCATTTCTTGTCAAGACTGCGATTCCATTTTGTATTGTGTAGATCTTGAAAAAAAAGTGAGATATAAAAGTCCAATTACACTTTTAAAATCTACAAAAATTGAAGCTGTTGCTTATAAAAATGGTGTAAGCAGTAAATCTGAAATAGCCAACTTTATAAAGCATAATCAGAATTTCAGTATTTCAATCAAGCAAAGATTTAGTAATCAATACACAGCTGGAGGTAATAATGCGCTAATAGACGGCTTAAAAGGACCCAATAATTTTATGACGGGTTTATGGCAGGGATACCACAATGTAAATTTTGAAGCCGTTATTGATCTAAAAAATTTGAGTACTATAAATTCAATTAGTTTGGGGGCATTACAAGATATTAAATCATGGATTTGGTTACCTCAATTGGTTCAGTTTTGGATATCTAATGATGGTTCCGAATTTAAGATGTTGGACGAGTTGACTCATGACATTCCACTATCAAAAGAGGAGTCATTAACGTATGAATTCAAGTCTGATTTTAAAAATCCTTTGAAGGCAAGATACATAAAGGTGGTGGCAACAAATTTTGGTAAGTGTCCATCATGGCATTTGGGTAGTGGTGGTGATACCTGGATCTTTTTAGATGAAATAAGTATTAATTAAGCTATTCCCATTGAAATTCGTAACCGCTCTTAATTAATTCACTCCTATTTTCATCTTGTAAGGCATATTCAAACCCTGAATACATGCTGTGACTTCCTACCTCTCCAGCTATATTCATAGCTAAAAAACCAACTTGTAAATCATCATAATTATCTGTTGTTTTTTTAATTCTTTCTACTGCTTCACGACACGCTTCGTTAGGGGTTAAACCACTTCTCATGAGTTCAACAACCGCATGGCTACCGCATATTTTTATAATGGATTCACCTAGGCCTGTTGCACAAGCTCCTCCTATTTCTGGATCAACATAAATTCCTGCTCCTATTATGGGCGAGTCACCAACTCTACCGTGTTTTTTAAAAGCCCATCCGCTAGTTGTACATCCAGCAGCCATTTTTCCATTTGCGTCCATAGCAATCATGGCAATTGTATCATGATTTTCATGGTTTATATGTGGTAAATTGAAGGAATTATCTTTTTTCCATTCTTGCCATTTTTGCAATGAACTTTCAGTAAGAAGATTTTTATGGGTAAACCCCTGTTCTATGGCAAAATCATATGCCCCTTTTCCACTTAGCATTACATGTGGTGTTTCTTCCATCACCTTTCTTGCAACAGAGATAGGATGCTCGATATTTTGTAAATATGTAACTGATCCACAATTGTATTGATCATCCATAATAGATGCGTCTAAAGTAACAACACCAGTTGCGTCAGGCATACCGCCAAATCCAACACTAGTGTTGTTTGGATCTGATTCGGTTACGTTAAGTCCTTTTTCAACGGCTGTGATAGCACTTTCGTTTGACGAAAGAATTCTGATTGCTTCTTTATTGGCATCAATTCCAGAAATCCAAGTAGAAACCACTTTGATTTTTTTGGATCTTTCTAAAATGGGAACTTGTTTTTTATCCGAACTCGTGGAACAACTTTTTGCCAATATAGCTGCCGAACCTAGTGTACTGACTTTTACAAAATCTCTTCTTTTCACGATTTTAAATTAAAAGAAAGAAGTCAAATAAATTAAATATTGGTTTAATAAGTGGTAATGTGGTACTTACTTACACTAATTTATTAGTCATTTCATTTGGGAAAATAACAGTTGGTTCGAAGGTTTTAGCTTCTTCAAAATCCATATTGGCGTACGAAATGATAATGACAATGTCTCCTTTTGCAACTCTTCTTGCAGCTGGTCCGTTGAGTGCTATTTCTCCTGAGCCTTTTTTACCAGGTATGACATACGTTTCTAATCTTTCACCGTTATTGATATTTACAACCTGAACTTTTTCCCCAGCAATTAAGTTGGCTGCTTGCATTAAATCAACATCTATAGTAATACTACCGATGTAATTTAGGTCAGCGTCTGTAACTTTTACCCTGTGGATTTTTGATTTTAGGACCTCAATTGTCATGGCGCAAATGTAAAATAATTATAATTCTAACAATTATTTATTTGTTAAAAATCATAGTCTTCGTAAGCTTTAGTAAATTCTTCATCTTTAAAAACACAGTTGATTTTTAAATTACTAAAACTATATTTTTCATAAAGTCCTTCCTCATCATATATCATTTGATATATTGGGAAATAATTTTCACTATCAATAAATATAATTGCCTTTTTAGCATAAAGACTATTAATGACTATTATTTGATCTTTCTTTAGTTCCTCATTTGAGTCTATTCCAGGATTGTATTCTCTTAATTTTCCAACATTTATGAGCTTTTTTCTTGCGATTTTATATAATGTTTCTCCTTCTTGAGCCCTATATTTTAACTTTTCATAATTTGGATAATTGACAATTATTTTATGACAACTTCTATTGTTCCAGTCATATAGTCCTTCGTAATCAGTTATTTTATATAGTACATCTCCGTAAGTGTTTTTGTAATATTTAAATGAATTGTTAATAAAATGA
Source organism: uncultured Flavobacteriales bacterium (assembly GCA_964549345.1). Lineage (GTDB taxonomy): Bacteria > Bacteroidota > Bacteroidia > Flavobacteriales_D > Parvicellaceae. The sequence goes on from CAZJVX010000006.1 coordinate 28,237, forward strand.
AATCCAATTTCTTTAATTGAGTGGTGACCACCTGCAAGCATTAGGCTACTTTCAGGATTGAGTGAAATATTAATATATGGAAAGAAATTAGGGTTTATTAATGCTTTGTTGTTATTTTCCCCATCAATATAAAGTATCTCTGATCCTTTTCTTGGACGTTCATTTTTAAGATATACCATAAAGGGGTTTGTTTTTAATTTAGCATAGAATTTCCCATCTGTAAATCCCTTTTCATTCCTTTCATTTCTTTGCATTTCAAATTCTAATTGGTGATGATTTTCAATTGCATAAATCATATTGTTAATTAATTCTTTTTTGAAAACTTCGTCTTGTCCAGAAAGATTAATGTGAGCAATGGAAAATAAAACTAATAAGTAATTATTTAAATTAAATTTCATGAATAAAGTAGTTACTGTCAAATCTTATTTGTTTACCATAAACTCCATTTTCAGCTCTCTTTCCAGAACTGATCACCATAGCAATTTCGGCTGGAGATGACAAACCTAATAATTTTTTAATTCTCTTGGAATCCATTCCTTCCATTGGGCAACTATCATAACCATAAGCTCTTAGTGACAACATTAAATTTTCACATGCAAGAGCAGTTGACTTATGCGCCCAAATGGCCATGCCCTTCTTGTTGTAAGGTTCTCTTGGCGTAGGTTTTTTTAATCCTCGAATTTCCATGGCTATTTTTTTTAGATAACCTTTGATGGATAAGAAGCCTTGTTGATATGCAAGTGGTACAATTTTTCCATAGTATTTTCTTACCGACTTAGGTGCTTTTTCACCCATCTCGTCAATGAGCGTTAACATTCTTTTTTGGTTTACTTTCCAATAATCTGGTCGAGCTACTGCAACCACTAACTCTTGTGCTGTAGCTGCTGCAGGTTGTCCTAAACAAAAGTCAATTAATTTTTCTTTTTTTACATTGTCGCGAACCCAATAAAATTCCCATGGCTGCAGATTAGATGAATTTGGGGCTAATAGAGTTA
>CAZJVX010000007.1:0-8756 GCA_964549345.1 uncultured Flavobacteriales bacterium
GTTCAAACTCATTTTTTAGTGAAGGATGTTTTTTTTGATCTAATCTAAAATCATCATCTTCTTCAAAATTCCAATCATTATTATATTTATTTTTTGATTTTAAAATTTTTTTAAACCCTGAAGTATTTAATGTATCTATCTTTTGACCTTGTAAATTCGTGCAAAAGCCCATGATCAGTAGAATTATAATACAAACTAAGCGCTTTTGGAAAAAGTATAATATGTACTTTTTAGACATATGGCAATATGTGCTCATTATAGTGGTATTTTTAATAGCACTTATTTTTGGTTTGTAAAATCATCTAAGGCCTAGACTAGTTTCACCAATTAGAAATCCTTCTGCAAAGATTTCAATTTTGTAATTTCCGGCTTCAATGGAATTATCTACTTCATAGTAAATACACAAATCGGTATTTTCGTTTTGATAATTAATGGTTCTTTTTGAGCTCATATTAAACTTTTTTTGGTCTTTGTCTGTTATTGAAAGAGGGGTGGGGGCTTCCAACAATATTCCATCCTCATTGGTGATTCTTAGAAAAATCTCTTTATTACCAGCTTCAGCTAATTTATTTTCTACAACCGAAAAGCAGGTTTTAATCATATTAGTTTTGGACGCTCTAGTAGTTTCACTTTGTGTACCTGAATTTCGAATCCTTATACCACTAGAAAGCACATTGTTGATTTGCAATACAGCCCCAATAGCTACTTGTTTTTGAAGTGCTTCATTTTGCTTCTGGATTTTCTTATTTTGACTGCTAACAGAATTTAATTTTTTGGTTTTATCAGTCAAGTCATTTGATAAATTAATATTGAGTGTATTCAAGGAATCAATGGTATGTATATAACCCTTCATTATTCCTCTTAGGGTTTCTGCTTCTTTTTTTAGTTTATAGATTTGTCTCCAGTCTTTTTTTGACTTTTTATCGAGTTTTTCTACTTTTTCCAGTAACGCATTGATTTTAAATCTTTGACTATTTATACTATCTATAGCCACGCTGTTATTCTCTTCCAGGCTGTCATAGGAAAATAGTAACATTTTTAGGTTTTCTTTAAGATTAGTTTGATCCGCATCAGAAACAATATCTTGATTGATGATAATCTGATTCATCTCTTCATTTTCCTTAACTAATGAAAATAATTCTTGTTTGAATTGGTGATTTTTCCTTGTTAATTCACTTATTTTGAAAGCTAAAAAGCCAACGGATAGAATTAACAAAATATTGAGTACTAGAGGTAGTTTTGATTTCTTTTTTTCTTCCATGTAATTTCATGCAATTTTAAAAATCTTAAGTTTCTTTTCTTATCATTTTTAAAAATTAATTCATAATAGAATGTTTAAAGACTTTCTTAATTTAATTTATCCCCTACAATGTGCTGGCTGTAGTTCACCGCTTGTTCAGAGCGAAAAAGCCATTTGTTCTGGGTGTTGGATGGACCTTAAAAATTTCGATCTACATGATCAAAGCAAGTTTTTATACCATAGCTCTATTCAATATCATTATTTTAGTTATCGTTTCATAAAAAACAGTGTAATTCAACAAATATTACATCAGATTAAATACAATGGAAATAAAAAAGCGGCTTTTATCCTAGGTGTAGAATTAGGTAACTTAATAAAGAATAAACACAAAGTTGGTGAAGATTGTATTTTAGTCCCTGTACCAACAAGTATAAAAAAGAGGAGAAAAAGAGGATATAATCAAACTGAGATTATTGCTGAGGGAATATCTAGCGTAACAAATTATAACATTAATAATCAACTTTTGATTAGAAAAAATTCATTAAAAACACAAACAATGAGTACTGTTTTTGAGAGGTGGCAGAACATTGAAAATGAATACCAGCTTAATTCTCGATTAAGTCATAAAACAAATATTATGATTGTGGATGACGTAGTAACGACAGGCGCAACATTATACCATTGTATCCAGTCATTAGAAGGCCAATATGGAAATTTATACGTAGCAGCGGTCGCTGCTGTATAAGAGTTGGTTACTTAGGAAACTCTGTAGGACTTTCAACAGGTGCGCCAATCTCAATATTGGTAATTTGCCCTTCTTGAAACTGACCATTAAACTTGGCACCTTCTTTAGCCCAATAGTATTCACCCCTACCATTCATCTTATCTTTCGCCCAGCTCCCGTCATACGTATTGCCATTTTTCCAGGTATATTTACCCTGGCCATTTTTTAGTCCTTCTGCAAATCTACCGACATAATTATCGCCATTTTCGAAATAAAATGTACCATTACCGTCTGGTTTCCCAGCCTTCCACATCCCTTCATAGAAATCACCATTTTCCCATTCGTAGGTTCCATGGCCTCTGAAACAGTTCCCTTTAATGCACTGTGCAGAAATAGTTGAAGCAAACCCCCAACATAAAATGACAGATAAAAGGCTCTTTATTAATATTGTATAATTATTCATTTGATATTTCATTTTAAAATTCTAGTTCTATTTGTCCAATAAACATGCCAAAATTCAAATACGAACAAATCGCGGTTAAGTTACTAATTTTGAACATAATTCTTTGTGTTGTGCAGAAAAGTAATGATCAAATCGGGATACATTAATAGCCTCAGATAGTTTTTTATTGAACAATATGTGTTCAATAAGCTGTTTACCAAGCAGGGGAGCCATGAGAATTGATTTTGATCCCATTCCATTAAATATATATGCGTTTTTCAAGACGGGATGATTACCTATAATAGGTTTGCGATCAATGGTAGTTGGTCTAAATCCATATTTTTGATTTATAATTTTAATATTGTTTTGGGGTAAAAACTTTTTAACTTTAGAAAGAAGTTCCAATCTAGCATCTTCCGTTATTTTTCTTGACAGATCGTTGTGATTATATGTGGCTCCTAATATGAATTTACCCTCAACAGTTGGGATGGAAAAGACACCCTTACTTAAAATGAATTGGGGTAGAAATTGTGATTGAATTTCTAAAATTTCTCCTTTATTTGGAATGATTGGTAAGTAGCTGAATGGATTAAATTCGTCAACAAATGGACCTTGACAAAAAATAATGTATTTAAATAGATCATTTCCTTTTTTATAAAAGTATCCATCCTTCTGTATGTTTTGACTTGAAAAAGACTCCTCTCTGTAGTTATTTTGACGTTCAAAGTATAGTTTTACATTTTTAAGAAATGCACTAGTATCTAGTTTTGCAGATTTTTTCAACCTTCCATTTCCAAATTGGGTTTTAATATTTTCAAACTTTTCTTCTCTTTCGCTTAACACATGAACAAATGGTTTAGTAGATACTTTACTTAACCAGTTATTTTGTTCTTCATAGGATTGAAACAGCCTAACTAATGGAAATTCCCAATAGGTTTCATCACTTAAAATTTCATTGCATTTTGTGTAAAATTGATGACTATAGTCATACAGGGTTTCCCCTTTCCAATTTAATACACATCTTTTAAAGGACATAGGGTGCATTAGACCCGCAGCTACTTTTGAACTAGTAATTTTTTCATTTTTATCTACGATGAGAAATCGTTGATTGTACTTTTCTAATTGTAAACCCATTATGGAACCTGCAATTCCCTGTCCAACAATTAGGAAATCATAATTCATTTACAGTTTTATTTCTTTGAAACATATAGTAATTCCAAAAAAGACCAATGCACACCCAACAATGATTCCTAAGTAGCATAAATTTTTAGGATTTAAATAATTTTTAAGCTTGCTTGAAAAGTATATTTTCAATAAATCGATAGTAAATAAGGTTATAATCGTAATACCAAAATAATATAATAAGCCAGCTCCTTGAATTTGCAATTCTTTTGTAGCATAGGTACATGCCGCAATCCAAAATACCAGCACACCAGGATTAATGGCATTTAGTCCAAATCCTTTGGCAATAAGTTGAAGAGGATAGATAATGATGTTCTCACTGGAAGTATTTACTTCTTTAATGTCTTTTGAACTAGGCATTGTTTTCAGAGATAAATAATTTTTAAAAATAGAATACCCACCAATTAGTAAAAAGATACCACCTGCAATATATTTTATGTAGCTAACAGAGTATAGCCAATAATTGATTTTTTCAGCGATAAATAGCGAAGCAATAAGATATAAAGCATCACTTAATAAAATACCAACATCCAAAAAAACAGCTGCTTTGAACCCTTTTTTTAAACTAGTTTCGATTAATATAAAAAAGGCTGGACCAATTAAAAAACTAAGGAATATTCCAAATAATATACCGTTTAAAATGAGATCCATTTTATAAAAATAGACAAAAAAAAACCACTTCATTGAAGTGGCTTTTCAATCGTTGATTAAATTGATTATGCTTTCTTTAAGAAAGGTAAACCAGTTCTTTCATTTTCAATAACTTTCTTTCCTGAAGGTAAGTCACATGAGTTAGATCCTTCTTCTCTTGAGAAATAATAAATTGTTTGATTTCTTCCTCCTCTTAAAGTTACATCTTTAGAATGTAAATAGTAAGTACTTCCTTTACTATTGGTATGTGAATATGCCATTTTTTATAAATTTTTTGATTAATAACAAGGTGAATATATTAAAATAAACCAATTATACTCTGAAAACAGGCCAGATAATCTGCTTTTTTTATTAACAATATTAACAGGATAACTACTCGAGAAGATTTGGTGTGTTCAGTTCACCGTCCATTTTTTCCAGCTCCATACGTACTGAGCCAACCCATATTTTCGCTTTCACTAATAATGGTATTTTGTTATAATCATCTGAAATCCAAACAGTTAAATCTTCATCCTCTTTAAAAATTCTTCCTTTTTGTACAATAGGGCAGAATTTTAATGCATTGAATTGGCCTGCCTCTATTTTTATGGGTTCTTTTCCAAGGTATTTCACTTTAAGATCGTAAATTTCTCCGTCCACAATGCTATTAAATGACAAAACAGTGTCTTTTTTGAGGTTTTTTAGGTTCAATGTTCTGGCATAGAAGTAACAAGAAACCATATCCTGAACATTATCAGGCACTTTGATATTCTGTTTTCCAGTGTTTACTATTCTCTCATTATGATTAAAAGTGTAGAATTGATTAAATTTTACATTTCCCTCACTTACATTTCTTATGAAAAATATGGGTTTCATACTTGAGGAATCAATGATGCTTTCATAATGATCCCTGACCTTAAAAAACCAATCAAAGGCAAAGTTGGTATATCCTTTTGCAACAACTCTAAAGCATTCTGGGTTTGACGCAATTGATTTCACCTCTAAATTTGCATTTCCCGCTTCAATAATCCCGTACGCAATTTTATAACCTAATTTTTCTCCAATTGTAAATGGTTTTATATTTTCAATATTAAAATCAACGCTGCGGAATGAATGGCCAGCGTATTTGCTTAACGAACATAGGATGATAACAAGACCAAAAAGTAAATATTTTCTATTCATAGTTTATAGCGGACAAAAAAGATGCCACTTTATTGTATGTGTCTTTTTCCTGCTTCTTATTTCCTGTAATGGAACACTATCTAGTCCTAATATTGAGGTCAATTCAAATCATATTAAAGCACCCAAGGGTGTTGAAAAAGACGGAGAGGTTATTGTTTATCATAAAAATGGAAAACCCCAAAGCGTAGGTCATTTTGTTAAAGGAGTTGCCCATGGACCCATTATTGTTTACGACAGTAATGGTCATGAACTCTACAGAGGGCTTTTTACTAATGGCAAACCATCAGGTGAATGGGTGTTTACAAATCCAAAAAATCAAGAAAAATCAATCAAATCTTATTAAGATTAGTTTTTTCAATTTTAGATATAACAATTTTCTATGTCATTACCATTCAATTCCTTTTCATTTTATAGTTTTGATAAAATTTAAAAAATGAAAGCACATATCATATCTCTTGTTAATTCAGTTATTTTAATATCCATGAGCGTTTGGGGTTACTTATCATCTGAAACACCGTCTGTTACAGCTTTGATACCATTATTTTTCGGAGTAGGTATTTTACTTTGTTATGTTGGAGTGAAAAAAGAAAATAAGGCAATTGCTCATATTTCAGTACTATTAACGTTAATCGTTTTAGTTGCATTATTCATGCCATTAAAAGGTGCCTTCGGAAGAGAAGATTCTATGGCAATTTTAAGAATAGTAATAATGATTTTATCCTCAGCTCTTTCTATGGTTGCGTTTGTGAGAAGTTTCATAGCTGCAAGAAAGAAAAGAATAGATTAAGTATTTTGTCCTACATTGAAAAGGCCATTATTGTTGGTTTAGTTAATCAAAAACAAGATTCACTTCAAACACAAGAATTTTTAGATGAGTTAGCTTTTCTTGCACTAACTTCTGGAGCCAAAGTAGTAAATCGTTTCACGCAAAGACTTAACCAACCATTACCAAATACATTTATAGGAAAGGGTAAACTGGGCGAAATAAAGGATTTTGTTAAAGAACACCATATTGATCTGGTGATTTTTGATGATGATTTAACAGCCACTCAGCTTCGAAATATTGAACGTATATTATCGTGTAAGATTTTAGACAGAAGTAATTTAATACTAGACATTTTTGCTAGTAGAGCACGTACTGCTCATGCGAAAACTCAGGTAGAGTTAGCGCAATATCAATATTTGCTTCCAAGATTAACAAGAATGTGGACGCACTTGGAGCGTCAAAAAGGGGGAATTGGTATGAGAGGGCCTGGTGAAACCCAAATTGAAACAGATAGAAGAATCATTAATAAAAAGATAGGTCAACTAAAATTAAAGTTAGATAAGATTGACAAACAGAAATTTATTCAAAGAAAAAATAGGGGAAATACAATAAGAGTCGCATTAGTAGGATATACTAATGTTGGAAAATCAACCATCATGAATTTGTTAAGTAAATCGGACGTTTTTGCTGAAAATAAGTTGTTTGCTACTTTAGATACCACCGTGAGAAAGGTGGTGATCAATCAAGTTCCATTTTTATTGTCGGATACAGTAGGCTTCATTAGAAAATTACCTCATCAACTAGTAGAGTCATTTAAATCCACATTGGATGAAGTTAGAGAGGCAGATGTGCTTATTCATGTAGTCGATGCATCTCATCCATCTTATCAAGATCAAGTCGACTCTGTGAATGAGACATTAAATGAATTACTGGACCATCCGAAACCTATTTTGATGTGTTTTAATAAAACGGATAACATAAATATGGAGGCTTTACAAGCTATCATGAACGAAAATGGAAAGAGTGAACATGATTTTGTATTTATTTCAGCGATCAAAAAGCTACAAATAGAACAGTTTAAGTTAAAGTTATTTCAAATAGTAGAAAAACTTCATTTTACCAGATTCCCATTTAATACAACAGTGATAAACTAATTTTAAGGTCAAGTTTTTATATTTTTGCTTACATTAAAGATTCCATGGGTAAAAAATTGGTTATAGGTTCTTCAGGTCAAATTGGGACAGAGCTGATTCACACTTTAACTAAAATATATGGTGAAAACCAAGTTGTGGCTACTGATATTTATCCGAAGCACGAAGGAAAACATGACGGTGTATTTTTTCTTAAAATGGATGTGCTAGATGTTAATCACTTGGCTAGTGTTGTAAAAGAATATAAAATTTCAGAAGTTTACCTTTTAGCTGCTTTACTTTCTGCAGTTTCAGAAAGTAAAATTAAATCAGCCTGGGATCTCAATATGAATGGGCTGTTTAATGTGCTTGAATTAGCTAGGCAAGGACAAATAAAAAAAGTATTTTGGCCAAGTTCTATAGCTGTTTTTGGCCCTACAAGTCCTAAGGAAAATTCACCTCAACAATCTATTCTTGAGCCTACCACCGTTTATGGTATCAGCAAATCAGCAGGAGAGAGATGGTGTGATTATTATCATCAAAAATTTAATGTCGATGTAAGAAGTATTAGGTATCCTGGAATTATTAGCTATAAAAGTTTACCTGGTGGTGGTACAACTGATTATGCTGTTGATATTTTTCATGAAGCGATCAAACATCAACGATATTCCTGTTTTATCGAAAAAGACGTGTATTTACCTATGATGTATATGGATGATGCTATCAGAGCGACCATTGAGCTTATGCAGGTTGAAAAATCAACTCTTTCCACATTTAAAAGCTACAATATTGCTGCTTTAAGTTTTTCACCTGATGATATAGCAAAAGAGATTAGCACTTACATTCCTGATTTTAGGATTAATTATAGTCCTGATTTTAGAAACAAAATTGCCAAGTCTTGGCCATCATCTATAAACGATCAAGATGCTAGAAAAGATTGGGGTTGGAAAGAAGAATTCGACCTAAAAAAAATGACTCTTAAAATGATAGAAGGAATAAGAAATAACAATAGCCTAGCTTCGTCAAGTATATGATCCGTTTATTATTATCGCTTATATTTTCAATTTACCTCGTGTTTGATCTGCATGCTCAAGCGTCTGATTCCATTAATCAATTAGTAAATGGATCTAGACATGGTTATTGGGTAATTACGGGTGAAATGATAAAAGACAAAAATTACGTTCCTGTAGCTAAAGTAGAAGAAGGGAGGTTCAATTATGGAAGAAGAATAGGTGAATGGAATAAATATTATCCTTCAGGTAAAATAAAAAGTAAAATTAGATATATAAATGGTACTCCAAAGGGTGATTTTATAACCTATTTTGAAAATGGTCAAATTGAAGAAAAAGGAAGTTGGAATGCAAAAGTATATAACGGTAAATTTATAAGGTATTACGAAAATGGTGAAATAGCACAGCAAAAGTCATTTAATGACAAGGGCAAAACGGAAGGTGAGGTAA
>CAZJVX010000007.1:8856-28004 GCA_964549345.1 uncultured Flavobacteriales bacterium
CCTTTACCATCGGCAAAAGGAAGGTTTTTAAATGATGGATATCATAAGACTTACAATGAAAATAAAGATATATTGATGGATGGAGAATTTTTGGACGGAAAGCTATGGACAGGAAAGCATTACATCTATGATGAAAATGGATTAATTGAAAGAATAGATGTGTACAAAGAGGGGAAATTTGAAGGTAATGGTGTCTTATAAAGTTATTTTAAAATTTCATACATTTTTAGATATTCTCCTTTGATTTCATGCAATTCATCATAATTTTTTCGGTAGGCGTACATTCCTTTTACTTTAGTAAAAAGTATCCAATACCTAAAACTAAATAGAGCTGTAAAAGGAAGAGCAGGTAAAAATAATAAGCCATATTTCCATCCAAAAGTAGCAGATAAAAGTATCGTTACTGTAGCCCAGTAAATAAAAAACAATACAGGACCCATCGCCATTTTTAAAGAACCATGAAAATGCTTGTCTTTTACATTTTTATTTACAAACCAGACTGGAATTTTATAGGGCAAATAATTTAACAGTAGCCCAATTAAATGAATAGGAAAAGAACATAAAAGCACAAAAGTATATGTAATTAATTTTAATGCCGAATCGGGACTCTTGTGTAATAAGTATGGTCTAATTCGATGTTTTTTCATTTCATGCTTTAGCTTTTCTGCAACGACCATGAAATTGTTATACAAGGATTTGTTTTCTGTTTGTAATTTTTCTAGCTTCTTCAATCTTTTTTTTCTTTCATCAAATTTCAACCTTACTGAATTCTCATTTGTTGATAGTGGTACTCGATGCAGTAAATAATATAATTGATCATAATGATCATCGTCTTTTATATTAATTATTAAATCACTTAATTTAGAATAAACATGCTCAGATAATTTATTAACTGTTTCTGAAGGATTTGACTTGAAATTTTCAAAATAATCACGAACATCAATAGGTTTGGCTGCATTAAGATATAGACTACCATTCATTCTAAAATGATCTTCATAGTCAATACCCAATGGTACAATTTTTAAATTTATATCATAATTATATTTCTCGGCTGCACCTAGAGCAATTCTAGCAACACCTTTTTTTAAGGGCCTTAAACTTTTTTTGTAGTGGTGATTCCCTTCAGGAAAAATAATAATATTCCCTTTTTGCTTTAGTACATCATAACAAGTGTCAAATGTTTTTTGATTCATTTTTATGGTATCCACTCCGTCTCGTTGTCTATATATGGGGAGCATATAAATCATGGATAGCAATTTAGCTACTAGTGGCTTTTTAAATATATCTGCACGAGTTAAAAAATAGGTAGGTTCCTTTGTTTTGCCAGCTATAACAATTGGGTCTAAGAAGGCGTTTTGATGATTTACAGCATATAAGATACCCGTATTTGCAGGAATTGATTTTTCCCCATCATATTGGTGATTTTTAAAATACGATCTTATTCCAGTTATCACAATGGCATACCCTATTTTGTATAGTAGATACCATGGTTTAAACCAATAACCAATCCAAAACTCTTTCATCACCTTAATTGTCCGTTAGTTTCTTTTAAAATGGAATACTGTATTTGGTGCATTACTTTATCAACCTCTTTATCTGTAAGTGTTCTTTTGGGATGTAGAAATTGAAAACGAAGCCCGTATGCTTTCTTGTCTACAAATTGTTTTTTGTCTCTGTAGATGTCAAAAAGACTGATATTTTGTAACAAATTTGTTTTCACATTTTTGGTAGCATTGGTGATATCTGATAAAGTGATCTCTTCATCAATTAGAATGGATAAATCTCGATATACCTTTTGAAATTTATTAATTGGGATATACTTTATTATATTTTTTTGACATAATTTAAAAATGTGATCCCAGTAAAGCTCCGCCATATAACAATCCTCCTTAATGTCTAACTGTTTTGTTAAATGGGGATTAACTAAGCCACATTTTGCTATTATTTTATTTCCTATTTGATACAATACACCTCCACTAAATAGTTCATTATCTTCAAAAATAGATACTTCTAAAGTGATTCCCAATAATGAAAATATACTCTCAACATAGCCCTTAAGTTGATGAAATGAAGTTTCTTTTTTCCCATCATACCAATGTTCTTCGTGTTGAAGTCCCTTTAATGCAATAATCAGATGTTTTTCTTCTTGAAATTTATTTTCATTAAATTGATATGTTTTTCCCCATTCAAAAAGCTGCACATTAGCTTCTCCATGATCTTGATTGTACTTTATGACATCTAGCACATTTAAAACTAATGTTTGTCTAAGCACCTCTGTGTCTGAGCTTAATGGGTTAAGTAGTTTTACATATGCCTCTTCATTTAAGCCTGTATATTTTAATTTATTGCTTTGATGTGTGGCGGTTAACGAATTATTTAGCACCTCGTTAAAACCTCTTGCAGATAGATAATCACTTATTTTTTTTTGAGTTGAAATGCTATTTCTCAATGGAGTGAATGAAGGGGAGCTATTTATTTTTGGTGGAATAATCACATTATTATATCCATATATCCTTAATACCTCTTCTGCCACATCGGCTTCTCTAATTACATCAACTCTGTAATCGGGTATTTTTAAGCGATAAGAGGAGTTCTTTAAAGGCGTATTTGATATTTCAAGTAATGCTAAAATGGAATTAATTTCCTCATCCGAGATGGAGATTCCACAGAGCTTTCTTATAGCATTATAATCTGCATCGCAATGGTGATAGTTTTGAGTTTTGGTATTGTTATTAATATCTAAAATAGACGACCCAACACTTCCTCCAGCTAATTCTAAGATTAATTCTACTGCCTTTTGTAACGCAGGTATTACCATATCAGGATCTACCCCTCTTTCGTATCTAAATGATGCATCTGTGTTAAGCCCATGTCTTTTGGCTGTTTTACGAATATTTACAGCGTTAAATAAGGCGCTTTCTAAAAAAATGTGTTTTGTTTTACTACTCACTCCTGATTTTAATCCCCCAAATACTCCAGCAATACACATTTCTTTTTCATCGTCACATATCATTAAATCATCCTTATTTAACTTTCGCTCTGTTCCGTCTAATGTAGTGAATGAACTATCACCTTTAGGACATCTAACTTTTATGTGATGATTTGAAATTTCGTCTAAATCAAATGCATGTAATGGTTGGCCTAGTTCATGAAGTATATAATTAGTAGCATCTACTATGTTATTTATGCTTTTTACTCCTATTGAAGTTAATTTATTCTTCAACCAATTTGGACTAGATTTTACTTGAACATCATTTAAAATTATGCCAGTGTATCGCATGCATTTTTTCGGCTCGAGAACTGAAACTTTAAACGTGGTCTTTCTATCTTGATTAAAATCTAGTTTGCTTGAAAGCGATTTTAGCTTTTGACCTACTTCAATTTTTGAATTAAATTTTAAAGCAGCCATAAGGTCCCTAGCCACTCCATAGTGCGACATGGCATCAGCTCGGTTAGGTGTTAATCCAATTTCAAAAATGGTGTCTTCATTCACTTCAAAAACGGTTTTGGCTAGATCACCAACGTTATAATTGTCTGATAAGACCATAATTCCATCGTGATTTTCACCGATTCCAATTTCATCTTCTGCACATATCATCCCATTAGATTCAATTCCCCTAATTTTTGTTTTTTTAATTTTTAATGGATCATGATTAATAGGGAAAATTGTTGTTCCAGGTAAGGCGACTAACACTTTTTGATTTACATCCACATTTGGAGCCCCACATATAATTTGACTTAGTTTTTGTTCTCCTATATCTACATGGGTAATTTTTAATTTATCCGCATTAGGGTGTTTTTCACATTTTTTAATTTCTCCTACTACGATACCATTTAGACCACCTTTGATGTTTTCAAATTGTTCGGACTTTTCTACTTCTAGGCCGATGTCAGTTAGTATTTCGCTAGTTTCTTCAGCCGTTAAATCGAAATCTAAAATTTCTTTGATCCAGTTAAGAGAAATTTTCATTAAAAAAACCTTTTAGAAAGCGTAAAAATAATGGCTTTTCTTGTATAACAAACATGTAATTGGAATTTCCTCTTTCTCATTCTGTCACTAATCAACATAAAAAAGATTAATACAATTAAAATTTTTTTATTTTTGGCCCACTTCAAGTTGGTGCCTTAGCTCAGTTGGTAGAGCAACGGACTGAAAATCCGTGTGTCCCTGGTTCGATTCCTGGAGGCACCACTTTAAAAGCCCTTAATTTTGAGGGCTTTTTTTTTGTCAAGTTAAATTACTATTAACTTTGCTTAGTCTTGAAAAAGGGAATTAAAAGTAATAGAACATTAATTATATTTTATATTCTGATTTTTTATGTAATACTTCAGTTTTTGTGGTGGGGTTTTCACATTATTGATTTATCGGAACAAATTGATACTGATAAAAGCGGGATTAATAGCACAATAAGAATGATTATTGGAGAAGCTGCAGTTTTTATTTTAATTATTTTGATTGGAGCTTATTATGTTATTAGGTCCTACTACAATGAACTAGCTCTTTTTAAAAAGGAGAAAAATTTTGCCCTTTCTGTCACACATGAATTAAAAACTCCAATAGCCACCTCTAAATTATTTGCTCAAACCTTATTAAAGAGAAGTAATTTAGGTGAAATACAAAGAAAGGAAAGTCTTGAAAAAATTATAGAGGAGCAAAATAGGTTAAATGCTTTAGTGGAAAAAATTTTGTTAGCTAGTTCTATTGATGATATGAAAAGCCAGATTCAAAAAAAACCAGTTTACATAAGAAAAACAATAGATAGTATCTTAACACAAATTAGAGAAAATCATCATGTCATCAACAAAATTGAAAAAGATTTAACCATCAATGGAGATGAATTTTATCTTATTTCATTATTTCAAAATTTGATTGACAATGCTCTAAAATATGCTGAAAAAAATACTACGGTAACTATTTCAAGCGTTCGACAACAAAGTGGAATTCTAATTCAAGTAGCGGACGAAGGAATAGGCATTAAAAATGAATTCAAAGAATTAATTTTTGAGCGGTTTTTTAGAATTGGAGATGAAGAAACAAGAGATACTAAAGGTACTGGTTTGGGATTGTTTTTAGTAAAAGAAATAGTTAAACTACACGATGGTGAGATTACATGTAGAGACAATTCACCAAAAGGAACCATTTTTGAGATAAAATTCAATAGTTGATAATGGGAAAAAAGACTGCATTAATCATTTTAGATGGTTGGGGCATTGGGAACCAAGACAGTTCTGATGGTGTGTATAAAGCAAATACCCCTTTTTTTGATCAGATCTTTAAAAATTACAATAGCGCAACGTTAGAAACCTTTGGCGATAAAGTAGGTTTGCCAAAGGGGCAGATGGGAAACTCAGAGGTTGGCCATTTGAATATTGGAGCAGGTAGGGTTGTGTACCAAGATTTACTAAAAATAGACCGAGCTATAGAAGATAAATCATTTCACCATAATCCTACAATTTTAGAAGCAATTCAATATGCTGAAGTAAATCAAAGTACCATCCATTTAATGGGGTTGGTCTCTGCTGGCGGTGTTCATTCATCTCTTGATCATTTATTGTCATTATGTGATGTGCTCAAAGAATGGCCTCAAATCTCCGTTCAAATTCATGGATTTAGTGACGGGAGAGACTGCGATCCTCATTCTGGCAAACTTTATTTTAAACAACTTATTGATCATATAAAAGACACTAACATTAATTTGGTTTCATTGATAGGGCGCTACTATGCAATGGATCGTGACAAGAGATGGGGAAGAATAAAAAAGGCTTATAAATTACTGGTACATGCTGATGGAAAAATATATGATAATTGTGAATCCGCATTTCAAGATCAATATAGTTTAGGAATTACAGATGAATTTATTCCCCCTATTTCTTTTAATCAAAATGGAAAGATTAAAGATAACGATGTGGTAATCTGTTTTAATTTCCGTACTGATCGATGTAGACAAATTTCCACTGTTTTGACTCAGAAAGATTTCATGGATTATGAAATGAGGAAGCTGAACCTAAAGTACCTCACCATGACCAATTATGATAAAACATTTGTAGGTATAGATGTAATTTATAACAAGGAAAATATACTAAACACATTAGGTGAAGTGATAAGCAATAACGGAAAAACTCAGCTTAGGATTGCTGAAACCGAAAAATACCCTCACGTTACTTATTTTTTGAGTGGAGGGAGAGAGCTTGAGTTTGAAGGTGAAAATAGAATTGTAGTTAGCTCTCCTAAGGTTGCTACCTATGATTTAAAGCCTGAAATGAGCGCCTTTGAAGTAACGTCCAGTTGTATTTCATTTACAAAAGAAAATTCCCCCGATTTCATTTGTTTAAACTTTGCAAATCCAGACATGGTTGGTCATACAGGTGTTCCAGCTGCTATTTTGAAAGCCTGTGAGACCGTAGATGAGTGCTTGCAAAAACTAACTACATTTTTATTAGACCTGAATTATGCTGTTTTGGTTATTGCAGATCATGGTAATGCCGATAAGATGTTTAATGAGGACGGGTCGGCACATACAGCACACACATTAAACCTTGTTCCAGTGGTTTTAGTAGGAGCAGATTCAAAAATCACAAATGGAAAATTAGCAGATGTTGCACCAACTATTTTAGATTTAATGGGTATAAAAAAGCCAATAGAAATGACGGGTGTTTCTATTATTCGTTCCTAATTAAATGAACATATCCACTAATTAAAGTAGAATTATAATTGTATTTTTTTGATTCTGGGTCAATTATATAATAATAAATACCTTCTTTTAATTTATCATCGCTCTCATAATGTAGACCGGTCCAATCATTTTGGTAATCTTCATTTACATAAACTAGTTTACCCCAACGGTTATAAATTAGTACGGATGGATTGGGATAGTCATCAAGATTTATAGGTGCAAAGAAATCGTTAATCCCATCACTATTTGGCGTGAATATATTTATATTTTCAATTGGGCATTGATTCCAAACTAAAGTGCTGTCACTTATTTCTTGATTACAACCATCAGATATATTTAGGGTGAAAAGTTGTGTAGAGTCTGGACTAACAATTATAGAGTCTTGGTTTGCACCATTAGACCAAGTCAATGATTTTGGTTCTATTCCACCTCCCCATTCACTTTTTATAGTAGCTGATTCGAAAAGTTGATGGCATATGTTTAAACTATCAGGGAGGGTTAAGTATAATGGTGGATAATCACTAATGTAAATATTGGCAGTTACGGTATCAAGAATCCCTGAACATCGTTCATAAATTACATTTAAAATAACGGTTTCAGTAGACTCCGAAATGGTATCTAAATTAGGGTAGATAAAAAGAGTATCAGAAAATTGTCCTGCAGGAATAACTAGGCTATCACTTATTTCTGGATAATCTAAAGAAGGTGTAGCAGTACCGTCTACATCAAAATAAACAATAAAGTCATTGCTAGCATCTGGTCTGTCAAATGTAAAGTAAGCGGCATTACAACCCTCGTATAGAAGGGTATCACTATTTGCAATGCCGCTTGAAACGCTAACACTTCCATTTGAGCTAAAACTACCAGCCTCTAAAAAAACCCAAGAATCCAAATTAGCATCTGAACCATCAGCTAATGCCAATCTGATGTGATAAATCTCTCCACACTGAACCAGTGTGGTTGCGGTAAATGATGTAGTAAATCCATTACAAGATATAGTTTGCGGAAAAGTGGATTGATTATCAATATAGTATTGGCTATTTAGTAGATTATTGACAGAGCTTATCGTGATGGGAAGTGGAGGAGTTGAATTAGGAACATTTGCTATGTTAATGGAACCATTAGGGAAACCAGAAGGAGAAGCATATGGACCACTTATTCCTGGACCAGAAATGAAAAACCCAAATACATCATTATATTCAGAGTTAATCCAAGTTAAGTATTCATCAGAACCAAAAACATAATTAAAAGACAAAGTATCAGAGTTAGGAATAAAATCAAACTCAAGTGTAGCCACATCAAAAATACCTGTGACATTAAAAGGCTGATTAATGAGTGGGGGTACGCTGTTAGCTACGTTTAGTAAGTCAGGATCACTATTTGTGCTAGAAGGAATATTCCCAAATCCAAAAAAGTTAGGGTCTAAATCAATAATATCTCCAGTTGAAAGTACAATTCCACTATCTATGCCTAAGTTCGAATTGATAGCGTTAATAAAACCAACTTGGATAGGATCACCCTGATAAGTGACGTTGTTTGCAGAAACACCTCCACCCAATAAGACGTTATTAATAAGATGATTAGAGCTGTTGTATGGGTTGATGTTTGAAATTGTAATTTGAGCATGATTATTGGCTAATAAACACATGTAGATAAACAGAAAGACGATGCGGGCATCCATAATCTAAAGATATCAAATAATTAAGACTTCTTTTTTAAGATGAAAAAAGATAATTCCTAATTTCACCACTCATTTAAGACTTGCATTTAAAAATGAAAAAGGCCATTAAATACATCAGCAGATTTATACTTGCTGTACTAATATTAATATTCTCTCTTTTTATCATCATTCCTTATTTTTTTAAAGACGAAATAGCGGATATGGTTAAAGATCAGGCTTCTTATTATTTGGATGCTGATTTGGAATTTGGTGATGTTTCGATTTCAGCTATTTCATCATTTCCTGATTTAAAAGTTGGGGTTTCAGAGCTAAAATTAGTTGGTAAAAATGCATTTGATGGAGTAGAATTGATACATGTTAACCAGCTTGCGCTTGATGTGGATCTGTGGAAAGTTCTATTTAACCAGAAGTATGAAGTAAAATATATTTCATTATCTAGTCCTGTTATACAACTCATTACATTGGATAATGGTGAGTCTAATTATGATATTTATAAAAAAGATACTATTGCTGTAGAAGATATTAATCAAACCAATCTGGACGAATCTCCTTTTAAATTTAAATTGGAAAAATATGAATTAAATGATGCCCAACTTTTATACAGAGATGATTTATATAAAATGTTTGTACATATTGATTCTTTAGATCACAATGGGGAATTTGTAATGCATGCAGATACTTTTGATTTAAATACGATAACGAAAGCTAGTACATTTAATCTTGAGTATGAAGGAGTTAAATTAATAGATGACGTAGACCTTAAATTTCTTTTTAATGGAGCTATCGCCTTTGAAAATGAAGATATGATTTTTCAAATTAGAGAAAACATGACTAGTTTAAATGAGTTAGATATTTCATTTAATGGTGGAATTAAAATGAAGCCAGATAGTTATGAATTGGATATTACATTAGCTACAATTGACCAGTCATTTAGACACTTTTTAAGTCTAATTCCTCTTGCTTATAAGAGGGACTTTAACAATTTAGAAATCGAAGGAGAATTTAACTTTGAAAGTATCTTTAATGGTATTTATTCTGATAATGATATACCTTCTTTTGATATCTTACTAGAAATTAACAATGGTTATGTTAAATATCCAGACTTAAATGATCCTATTGAAAACATCAAATTATCATTTAATACTATCTTCCCTGGTGGATCAAACTATGATGATTTGCAAGTACGTTTAGAATCCATGAATTTTTCTTTTTTAAGTTCTAAATTCAACATGTCATTTAATGGAAATCATTTCATTAGTAATCCATTTATATCAGCCGATTTTTCTTCAGATCTAAATCTTGGAGAATTATCAAAAGTATACCCAATGGATTCCATATTTATAAAAGGGAAATGCAGAACTGACATTAATATAAAAGGAAGTTATTCAGCTATTGAAAAAGAACAATACGATCTGTTTGAAGCGGGAGGTATCTTTGACCTTACCGACTTTGAATTTACCTCCAAAGATTTAGACAATTCTTTGATCATAAAGAATATGTCGTTTGAAGTACTGCCTTATAAACTGAAACTAGATAAGTTATTATTAAAAACAGGCCAATCTGATATTCAATTCAATGGTGAAATCTCAAACTATTGGCCCTATGTTTTGAAAAATGAGCAGTTAAATGGCATATTTACTTTGAATAGTTCTTACCTAAATTTAGACGAATTAATTCCTTCCTATGATAATACAAGTACAGATTCAACTTCATCGGATTCAACGACATTAGAAGCCTACAATGAGGTGATTTCTGTACCCGAAAACATCTATTTTAGATTTGAATCCAACATCAATACACTAATCTATGATAGTATGCCAATTAAAAAGTTTAATGGCATTATGAATGTAGAGAACGGAAAGATAAACCTAGATCAGTTTAATATGCAATTGTTAAAAGGACAAATCTCCTTAAATGGGACCTACTTCGGTATCAGCAATCAAAGGGCAAAATTAAATATGGAGTTAGACATTAAGGATATTTCGTTTAATGAATCGTATACTTATTTCGAGGCCATAAAAAAATACACTCCGTTGGTAAAATATTTTGATGGTAATTTTTCTACTTTTTTAGAAGCAGATGTTCTACTAAATGAGTATTATTATCCTATTTACTCAGAAATATCAAGCAAAGGAAAATTAGTCTCCGATGAGATTCAAATTTTAAGTAATTCGCCCATTGACAAGTTAAAATCATATGCTCCAGTTCTATTTGGAGATAATGAAAAAATGAAAGATCTAAACGTATCATATTCCTTTTCCGATGGTAAATTTGTAATGGAAGAAACTCCCATAAAGTTAAATAACCACCTCCTTTCTGTAAGTGGATTTACTTCTTTGGATCAAGAAATAGGATATAAAATAGAAACAGAAATACCAATTAAAGAATTGAAAAATTCTACTAATTCACTTAGTAGTTTATTAAAGGAAAAAAATGTGGGTATTAATAAGGGCAACATACCACTTACAATTACAGTAAATGGAAATTTAAAAAACCCTACCTATTCAACTAGTTTAGGGGAGTTAAAAACGGATTTGCTAGAAAAAGGAAAAGACATAATTTCTGAAAAATTAGATAAGGTAAAAAAAGACGCATTAGAGGAAGCGCAAAAAAAGGCGGATGATATTATCAGATTAGCCAAATTGAAAGCACAAAAAATTAGAGATGAAGGTAATAGTAAAGCTAAACTTATCGAAAATGAAGCTAGCCGAAATAAAGCAAAAGCGGACCAAAAAACTAAGGAAGAAGTATCTAAATTAAGAGATGAAGGTTATATAGCAGCTGACAGACTGATAGAAGAAGCTAAATCCCCATTAGCCAAAATAGCTGCTGAGAAAACAGCCAAACAAATGAAATCCCAAACGGATAAAAAAGCAGATGCTTTAGAACTGAAGTTAAATGCGGAGTCTAAAAAAATTCAAAATGTAGCTTTTCAGCAAGCAAAAAACCTAAGAGAGGAGGCAAATTCAAGTGCAGATAGTGTAGAAGAAAAGGCAGAAGAGGAAGCCAATAAAATTTTAGAAGCAGTAAAAAACAAGTAAAATGACTCAAGAATACATAGAAAGTAACAAATCAAAATTTTTAGATGAATTGATGGAATTATTAACTATTCCCTCTGTAAGTGCTGACCTTTCATTTAAAGACGATGTGTTAAAAGCAGCCACATTTTTATGTGATCAATTGACCCAAATCGGGGCAGATAAAGTTCAATTGTTTCCTACAGAAGGACACCCAATTGTCTACGGAGAAAAAATAATTTCTAGTGATGCTCCTACTGTTTTAGTCTATGGTCATTATGATGTGCAACCAGCAGATCCTTATGAGTTATGGGATTCAGAACCATTTAAACCAGAAATAAGAAAAACGAAAATACACCCAGATGGGGCTATTTTTGCGAGGGGGGCATGTGACGATAAGGGCCAGATGTTTATGCACCTTAAGGCTTTTGAAGCGATGTATAAAACAAACAACCTCAATTGTAATGTTAAATTCATGCTTGAGGGTGAAGAAGAAGTCGGTTCTGAAAATCTTGAAAAATTTGTAAGAGAGTATAGGGATATGCTTAAAGCAGATGTGGTATTAGTTTCAGATACAGGAATTATCAACAACCAAACCCCATCCATATGTGTAGGATTAAGAGGGCTAAGTTATTTAGAAGTGGAAGTGACTGGTCCTAATCGAGATTTACACTCTGGATTGTATGGTGGAGGTGTAGCTAACCCTATTAATATCCTATCCTCTATGATTGCCTCGTTGCATGATGAATCAGGGAAAATAAATATTCCAGAATTCTATAAAAATGTTTTAGTTGTTAGTGAGGAGGAAAGACAAGAAATGTCAAAAGCGCCTTTTAATTTAGATGAATATAAGAAAGATCTTGACGTGGATGATGTATTTGGAGAAGAAGGATATTCAACAAATGAAAGAACGTCTATTAGGCCATCGCTAGATGTAAATGGGATTTGGGGTGGATATATTGGTGAAGGAGCAAAAACCGTTCTTCCTTCAAAAGCATATGCAAAAATATCTATGCGTTTAGTTCCAAACCAATCATCAGAAGAAATTACTCGTCTTTTTGAACGTCATTTTAAACGAATTGCTCCAGCACATGTAAAAGTAAAGGTGACTCCTCATCATGGTGGAGAAGGCGTTGTGATACCCACTAATTTTAAAGGTTACCAGGCCGCTAAAAAAGCGATGCAAAAAACTTTTGGTGTTAATCCTATTCCAGTTAGAAGTGGCGGTAGCATTCCTATTGTACCTATGTTTGAAGAGGTATTAGGATTAAAGACGATTCTACTTGGTTTTGGTTTAGATTCTGATGTAATTCATTCTCCAAATGAACATTTTGGGTTATTTAATTTCTACAAGGGTATAGAAACCATTCCATATTTCTATCAATATTTTGCTGAATTAACGAAAGAGTGAAATGCACAAAAGAATATTTTTTTTCATTACCATTTTTTCAATATGGTCTTGTATAACGTATCGCGAAATAGAATTTATTGATGTTCATTCCATTTCATTTTCAAAAGAAAATGGATGTAGCCCCATTTGTGCTGATTTAAAGGTATATAACCCTAATAACTATAGTATTTCGATAAAAGACGTTTATATGGAAGCGCGTTTAAATGGTAAAAAAATTGGAAATGTGATCAACAATGAGAAAGTCAAATTATTAAAACAGGACTCAATGGACATACATTTAACCTTTCAATCTGACGCACAACAAATTTTTACTTCCTTAGTCAATTCTCTAGGATTTTTTCTAGGAAAACCTCAAAACTTATCCTTAAGTGGCTCTTTCAAAGCTCAGGTACTTTTGTACAAAAAAAAGATTGATATTACATATAAAACAGATTTGAAGGATTTGTCATTTTAGAACGTAATACGATTACGTAGTAAGGTCATAATTTAGTTTCAGAATTAAAAAAATGAAAATGATACAGACCTCTCTACCATTCAATGTAAACTATATCGTATATGAAAAAGGGGATACAGCCTTTCTTTTAGAAGGATATATCAAGCTAAAGAATAAAAAATATTTCACCACAATTCCAATTGAAATACTTCGCTTGAGCCGCTTAATTGAAAAAAGTGAAGGAACTGAAATCATGCAGTTTATTTGGAATAGGTTCTACAGCTCTAATGATCCTGTAGTTGAAATCTCTCCAAATAAACACTTGAAAAGAACCATAAATCTCAATACTTGTGATTTGGGATTAACTAATCATCAACTAAAAATTGCATAATATGAAAACTTTAGCTCTATCTACTACGGAAAACTTAGTATTACCTAAAATGGGTATAATGACTCAAATAACAGAATTATCTAGGCACGATTATATTTATGTAAAGCACTTGCTAAGTGAAAACACATCTTTACTGATTTCTGAAGATAAAAGCAGGTATTGGGATGCAAATGCCTTAGCTGTTTTTTATAAGCATTTTAAAATAGGGTATTTAAATCCCTCTATCGCAAAGATGGTGAAAAGAATAATGGTAAAATATGGTGGTGTTACTGCCGAATTGAAACACAAATCTTCTAATAGTTTACCATTCGAGAACGTAGACATTACATTGAAAATTGGATAGTTATCGACTAAGCCAATATGCTGGATTTTCGGTATTCATCCCTTCACTTGATATTTTCCAAATTTCAAAGTGGGCTTCTGATATTCCGTTGCTTTTTGGAAGTAACTTTCCAATATTTTCTTTGGTCCTAATTTGATCACCTTTTTGAACAAATACTTCTTGTAGATTAGCATATACACTTCTATATTCTCCATGGCTTACCATAACTACTTTTCCAGCCCCTGGAATAACCATTACGCTAGTTACTTTACCACCAAAGACAGCTCTTACTAGTGCTTGTTTGGAAGTGGATATATCAATGCCATTATTGTCTACGGTGGCTGTGCTAACGACATGATGCTGGTGTTTACCATACTTACTTGTAATTTCCCCCCTTGCAACGGGCCAAGCTAATTTACCCTTATTTTTCTTGAAATCAGCTGAAAGTGCTATTCCTTCAGGAGTTAAGTTAAATTTGCTTTTAGTTTTCTTTTCAATGGCCTTTATTTCATCTTCAATGGCTTTTTTAACCGCTCTAGCTATTTCTCTTCTTTTTTGATTATTAATTTTAAGTTCTTGAGTTAAACTAGATTCACTAATTTTCAAATCACTTAAGTATTTTTCTTGTACATTTTTGTCATTTAAGTAATTGTTTTTTTCACTGTTTTTAATTTCAATTATGTTTTCTTTTTGCGAAAGTTCCTCTTTTAGTAATTTCTTTTTTTCAATTAAAAGAAGTTGAATTTTTTTGATTCTTTCAACTTGTTTTTTTCTGTAATCTGCATAATGTTGAATGTATTTCATTCTGTGAAAAGCTTCAGAAAATGTAGAGGCTGAAATGATATATAAAAACTTATAACTAGGATTTCGGTTTTTATACGCGTAAACCAACATGTTTTTATATTCTTGAATAAGTACATTGTTGGTGTTTAATAAGGTATTTATTTGCCTGTTAATATCATTAATATTCCGATCTATTTTTCTTATCTGGGCGTTGTAATTACGTATTAGCCTATCTCTGTAGGAAATCTGATTTCTAATGATATTTAATTGACCAATGGTTAACGCTTCATTTTTTTTTGTTTCGTTTAATAATGATTTCGTGTTCTCAATTTTTTTAATTAAAGCTCGTTCCTGTCTTTTTAATTGTTCACTTTTTTTTTGGCTCACCAGATCAAATGGAAGAAGTATAATGATCAGTATAATTAATATTTTAATTCTCATTGAGCTTTATTCTTTCGTATTCGTTTGTGATTTTCAATTTGGGAAATCTTAGAGGGCTATTGAATTTAATGGTCTTGTAATTTAATTCTAATATATACTGATTTGGTAAGAATTCTATTTTCAATTTTGATGGAAAATATTCTGTTTCTTCGTAATTTCTATTACTATAGTAGATTTTTATCTCATTATTTATTTCTGGAAAAAAAATAGATAATGAATCACATTTGAAATTTTCAGGATCAATCCAAGATTGATATATGTATTCCGGATATTTTTTAGTTTTTTGTGATATAACACGACTTGTTTTGCGTTTTCTATGCGAAAAAAGATGGTATTTACCCTTTCTATAGTTAGAACTATTTTTTTCAGTCAACTCGTTTATGTATGTATTTCCTAATAAGAAATTTTCAATTAATGGGTACGAAATGGATAGGTTATATTGTTTTTCGAAATCATCAAATGTGCCTACAAAGAAGCTTTTGGATGGGTATTCAGATTGAACTTTGATACTGTCTTTTGCTATAAAAGCTCTGGCTATTTTAACTCCATAACTGGACGCGTTAATCCAAATTAAGCTATCCCGTTTGATCCTAAAGTTCAATGTAACTTCCATCTTTTCATCTTCAAATTTGATACTAGTTTCACCTTTGAGTTTTATCCATTCTACTTCACATTCGTTTTCCTTAATAGAGTCTACTAGTTTTTTAGTAATAAGTATCTTTTTATCCTTTTCATTTTCTACTGGTTTTATTGATTTACAAGAAAGAATAAATCCGCCTATAAAAAAGAGCAATACAATATGATATTTACTCCATATATTTTTTCTCATCTATTTTTTCTTTAATCAATGCAGATGTACTTCCAGCATTGATGGCTTTTTTCCAAAATAATAATGCCTCTTCTTTTTTCCCAATTTGAAACAAAACATCTCCATAATGCTCTAGAATATCTGCATCTTTCTCTTCACTTTTAACTAGTGCTTTAAATAGTAGTTGTTCTGCTTCATCATATTTTTTCATTTTGAAAAGTACCCAGCCATATGTGTCAATAAATGTATATGAGTCAGGTAAAAATTGAAGTGCTTTTAAAATTAAGGTTTCCGCTTTTTCAAGAGTCATATTTTGTACGGCAAGGTAATAGCTGAAATTATTAAGTAGAATTGGATTTTTTTCATTGATTTCAAGTGATTTATCAAAGTTGTAAAATGCTTCTGTGATTTTTTTTAGTCCATAGTGTGCATCTCCAATTTGTTGATAGAACTCACTTTCCATTATCTCATTATCAAACACAAGTAGCTTCCCTTTATTTAATATACCTAAGGCATCTCCCCACTCTTTTTTGTTATTAAGCACTATACCTTTTGCTAAATATGAAAATGGTTGATTAGGATGTATGAGAAGTGCTTTATCAGCATCCTTTAAGGCATCTTCAAAATTACCTCTGGATAGTTGATTAGTAATCAATTGAGTCCAAAGTTCATATGGAAGAGGATTGATTTCAAGAGCTTTACCAAGTAGTATGCAAGCTTCTTCGTCTTTGGTTTGAATAAATTTAATTTCACTTAATAAAACCAATATTTCATGATCATTAGGGAAGGCTTTCAAATACTTGTCTAATAAGCCTTCTACTTGATCAACTGAAAAGGGAATAGACTTGTCATATGTTATTTGAAATAATATTTCTCTTTTTAAACTTTGATCAACTTCAACTGAAGTTAGTACCTTTTCAAGGGAATAGATACTATTCATGTACGCTCTTTTTTTCATGTAATATTGAAACATGGACAGTTGAACTAGTCCGTTAGTAGAGTCAATTAACATCATTTGGTGAAGTAAACTTTCACTTTTTTTGACCATTTTACATTCACTATAATATTCTGCCAAAATTCCAATAGTTCTCAAATTACCAGGTTCATAATAAATGAACTTTTCCAGTTCTTTAATTGCTTTCTTTTTTTTGTTTAAAAAGGCATAAATTTGATGTTTTTGTAAAGAAAGATCTTCGCTGAGCCCTATTTCCTGTTCGATTTCATCCAATATTTTTAAGGACCTTTTGTATTTGTTGTCTTTCAAATATGCTTCTGTGAGAGCAAATAAATAATCTATTTTTTTTGGTTCTTTTTTAGATAGTTTTTCAAAAACAAGGGCACTTTTATGGTGTTCTTCTTGCTCTTGATATAGTATGGCCAAATTCGCCAAATACCATTCATTATCAGGCGAAAGATCAACTGCTTTTTCCGCTTGTAAAACAGCTTGGTTTAAATTTCCATTTTTCTTGCTTAAGCCAGAAAGCTCAAAATAAGAGACAGCACTATTAGGATTTAAATTTATACATTCTTTAAAAAGAGAATCAGCTTCGTAAAGTTCATTTCCAATTTTAGCCCCAATAGCTTGAATCAATATTTTTGTATACTTCTTTTCGTTGAATGGGGGTGTATTTTTCTGTGATAAATAATGTGAATGGCTTAAAAAGCCAAATATGAACAATAAAATAACAATTGGATTATATTTTAAAATTCTTAATCTCATTTTTTACCTGTACTACCAAACCCCCCTTCGCCCCTTTCACTACTTTCCAATTCATTTTGTTTTACAAAGTGGGGTAATTCGTGTTTAGCTAAAATCATTTGCGCAATGCGTTCACCAGAAATAATCTCAAAAGGTTCACTTGAAAGATTAATCAGTAAAATCCCAATTTCACCTCTGTAGTCGGAGTCAATGGTTCCTGGGCTATTTAAAACGGTAATTCCATTTTTATAAGCCAATCCACTTCTTGGTCTTATCTGAATTTCATAACCTAAAGGGATTTCCACCCTCAATCCAGTGGGTATTAGTTTCCTTTCTAGAGGCTTCAATATTATTGGACTAGAAATAAATGCTCTTACATCTACGCCAGCTGAACCCTTGGTAGCCAAGGCCGGAGTGTCGTTATTAGATTCATTTATTATTTTTACTTCGATCATATCACACGGATTTAAACTTAAGTTTCGGTCTTTCTATAATAAAAACTATCACTACATAGATAAGTAACAACAACCCATGGTATAGGTAGATAGAAAGGTCATATCCAACAGATGGATTAAATTTTTCACTCACATAGAAGAGTGTAAATCCAACACCTATATATATACAAATTTTCTTTATACTGTAAGGTATAGGATAATAGATTTGACCTAAAACATAGCCAATTACCATCATGGCTCCATAACAGATCAGGGTTGCATATGCAGATGCAACATATCCATATTTAGGGATAAATATCAGGTTGATTGATAATGTTATTATAACACCAATAAAGGAAATTAAAGCCCCATATATGGTTTTATCTGCTAGTTTATACCACATAGATACATTGGTGTATAGCCCTAAGCAAATGTTTGCAGCTAATAATATAGGTACCACTTTTAGACCTATCCAATAAGACTCATTAGGAATGAAATACTTAAATAAATGTAAATAAAGCGTAATAACTAAAAAGATGAAAACTAGTGTAATGACAAAATAGTTCATAACCTTTGATAAAGTTTCTTTTGATTTTTCATTGGATTGATCTCTGAAAAAAAAGGGTTCGGAGGCATAGCGAAATGCCTGAATAAACATGCTTATTATCATGGTGATTTTATAGTTTGCTCCGTAAATTCCATTGGCGGATTGGGCCTTTATTAGGGCTTGACTTGAAGTTATTTCGGGAATTTCATTTAAATATTGACGGTACAAAAGTTCCTTTAACATAGCCCTATCAAGCGTTTCGTTTACTACGTATGCTAAACCCACTAATAGCATAGGATACGCATATTTGAGCATTTCTTTTATGATATTAAAATCAAATCCACCTCGAAAGTTCATTTCAGGAATAAGAACAATAAATTTCACTAAGCTTGCTATTAGATTTGATATAAAAACATAGCCTACTCCAACTTGAGGCTCATAAAATTGATTCACTATCCAATTTGGATTTCCACTATCATACATTTGTTTGCAATAAACTAGGAAAAA
>CAZJVX010000008.1:0-1211 GCA_964549345.1 uncultured Flavobacteriales bacterium
ATGAACCACACAAGGAATTTGGAGTTTAGTGTTGTTCTTTACACTGTTCTGCATGTTTTGGGCATGAAAATTTTCAAAATTCAGCGTCCTATTTTTATAGTTCTGATCATTCTGCATTAAGCTGTCATGTATTTCATCAAAACCACATGGATCTGATGGACTATTGATTACAAACTTTTGATTGGTGTTTTGAGCATTTATATTTACTATAAATAAAGTTAAAAGGAGCAGTGTTTTAAATGATAAAAGTGATCTATTTTTAAAATTCAATAAGCCTGTTATATAAATTATTAATTCAAAATAATTCATTTCTGTAATCGGTTTTTGGTAGGTTTTATATCTATATTATAACTCATTTTTTAAAACACCTTAATTTTTTTAGAAATTGTATATTGTCCATCTTTTAATTGCATGAGATACATTCCTTTCATAAGTGGATTATTTAGAATAATTTCTTTTTTATTCAGTCCTGATTCCGTATTAATTATTCTTGATTCAATCATTCTTCCATTGATGTCTAGAATGTTTATATGGAAATCATTAAATAGACCTTCATTGAAAAACTCAATATTGATGACATCTCCATTATTGGGATTGGGATAAATAATAAATAATGACTTTATGTAATTATTAATGAATAGCGCAGGACCTGTAGTATTGTTTTTATTTTCTAATATATCAGATTGAAAAGTAGGTAAATGAAATACACTAGGGGTGTTTATATAACATGATTCATTTATTGTAGATTGACCTGACAAGAAAATACCAATAACTTCTACCTTATATGTTTGGTTTAAAGCTGTTAAACGATCTCCATTGGCATTTCTAGCCCAGTAAAGACGTGTAAAGTTTGAATTTCTAATTGATTCAAAAATTTCTGGGTTAGAAACAGGTGTTCTATCTTCGTTTACTTCCGTGAAAATAAATTTATACTGAATTGCGCCAACTTTTTTAGCATAAAGGTTAGTTGATTTAAAATAGGCTACATCGTAATTATCGGTAGAAGAACAGTAGATGTCGATTAATCTAGTATGTAAATCGGTACTTTTTGGTGTATTGACGAAGCAAGCATCATTAATGGAGGATTGACTAGATTGGAATATGCCTTGAACCTCAACTTTATACGTTTTATCTAAATGAGAAAGTCGGACACCATTACTGTTAGTAGCCCAATTGAGACGAGTTATATATGTATTTCTAATTGATTCAAA
>CAZJVX010000008.1:1311-24335 GCA_964549345.1 uncultured Flavobacteriales bacterium
TCATAATTTTCAGTAGAGGAGCAATAAGTGTCAGTAAGTCTAGTAGATAATTCAGTACTTTTAGGTGTGTTAATGTAGCAAGCCTCTCTAATGGGGGATAATCCTGATTGAAAAATACCTTGTACTTCTACTTTGAAAGTTTTGTCAAGATGAGATATTTTATTTCCGTTACTATTGGTAGCCCAATTGAGACGAGTGATGTATGTATTTCTAATTGATTCAAAGACTTCGGGATTTGAAATAGGTGTTCTATCTTCATTTACTTCGGTGAAAATAAATTTATATTGATTACCAGCGATATTTTGAGCATAAAGATTAGTTGAAGTAAAAGAGGTTACATCGTAGTTATTGGACGAGCAGTAAACGTCAGTTAATCTAGTGGATTTAACTTCAATTTGCTGATACCCCTGTGTGACATCCCCATTATAATTTCCACTAATAGTGGATGTAATGGTTTCTCCTACAGAATAAGAGACTGACCCACTATTATTGTCGATTACCCCTCCAGAAGAAGAAATGAGTTTTTGGGCCTGAAGAGGACAAACTAGCAATAAGCAAATCAAAATAAAAAGATATAATCTATTCAAAATCGTTTTTAAACAACATTAATATATGAATTTCATCTTAATAAGATGGGCTCTTTTACACCGAATGTAAGTTTCAAGTGATTAAGTAACCAATATCTAGTTTAAAATTCAATCTCAAAAAATCATTAACTTTGTAAAACAAAGTACTTCATTATGAGCGAAATTAATCCAAAAGAAGAGTTAGCTTCTATTCGAAATATGATGGAAAAGTCAAGTAAGTTTTCGAATCTATCTGGCTTATCTATTTTTTTTACAGGGCTTTTAACCATAATTGCTGCAAGTGTCATTTATTTTGACATAGGTTTTTCATATAGTGACGTGGAGATTTCCTACAGTCAACTGATTAATAATGAGGGGTCTAAAGAAAACCTGGATCAAAAGATCAGGCTTTTGTCGCTTATAGCAAGTATAATACTAATACTCTCACTTTTAATTTTATATGTAACTGCTTCTAAAAAGACAAAAAAGGAGGGCATTAAACTCTTTAACCCCACATTCAAGCGTACTGCTAGATCATTAGTTGTTCCTCTTGTTTCAGGTGGTATTTTTTCTTTTTTTCTGATATATAACCAAATGTATGGCCTTGTTGCACCTGCTACGTTAATATTCTATGGATTGGGTTTGATTGCCGCAAGCAGAAATAGCTATGATGAATTGGAAGTTCTGGGATATGTTGAATTAGTCCTTGGAATTTTAGCTTCTTATTTTATGGGTGCTGGTTTATTGTTTTGGGTTATAGGTTTTGGCTTGGGGCATATGTTTTTTGGTAGTTATTTACATTTTAAATATGACAAGGCTTCATGAAAGGCTTTGACCAATTAAATAAAGCTTTTGAATCTAGGGTAAGATTGGGTCTAATGTCTATACTCAGCGTAAACAGTTGGGTTAGTTACAAGGAGATCAAGGATCTATTAGAAGTTACGGACGGAAATTTAGCAAGTCATGTTCAATCATTGGAAAAGATAAAATATCTAGAAATTAAAAAACAATTTATTGGTAAAAAACCGCTTACCACCTATAAAGTAACTAAAATGGGTCAAGAAGCATTCGAAAAACACATTGAAGGATTAGAAAAACTTCTTCTTAAATAAATTTGATATTAGATAATTTTGTTCCTTTGATCAAATTCATTTTCTTAGCATTTAAAATTCAAAACATGAAATTCAATATTTTAAATTTATTAAGCATAACGTTAGTATCTTTTTTAATGTCATGTGCAGGATCAGAACCAACTGATGTACAAGTAGAAGAGCCTTCTGCAGAAGTTGAGGCTGAAGTAGCTGAGGCTCCTATCGATGATATTTTTTATCAAGTCCCTAGCCCAAATGATTTATTCAATGTATTAAAGGATGCAGATATTTCATATAATAAAGAAATTCTAAACGATTTGAGTCGTGTAGAAACCTTGAATTCAAAAAAAGCAAAGGCATTAAATTTTGGAGTTTATGCAGCTGATTTAGCTTATGTTTCAAGTTTGGGTCAAATCGGAGATGCATCACCAATATTTGAAACAATTCGTTCGCTTTCTAAAGAATTAGAAATTGAAAATGCCATGAATGACGTAATCTATTCAAGAATTCAAGATAATTTAGATGCTTCAAATCCAGATTCCTTGTTTTCACTATCCAATGAAACCTACTATAAAGCTTACGCATATCTTGACAACAACGACAGGGGAGACGTGCTTGGGATGATTGTTGTTGGAGGATGGGTTGAAGGCCTAAACATTATCTTGAATTGTCAAGATTACAATGATAGTTCGGAAGTTGTACAACGTATAGCAGATCAGCGTTTAACTTTAGAAAACTTATTGGTATTTGCATCTAGAATTCAAAACGAAGATTTAGATAACATCATAGCAGAATTAGCCCCCGTTGAAGAATTGTACAATAGTCTTGTTGTAACTGAAGATTCAGATTTTACAGCCGAAGAGAGTGAAGATGGTGTGGTGGTTTTCGGTGGAGGATCAACCGTTTCCTTTTCTGAAGAAAATTTTAACAATTTGAAATCCATTGTAGCTGAAATTAGAGCATCTATTGTAGATGGAACACTATAATTTAATTTTTAAAGAATGAGAAATTTAATCCTATTACTTACAATTTTAATTTCTGCCCCAGTATCGTCTTGGGCTCAGAACCAATCTGAATGTTATAATACTGTTACATTCTGCCCTATCGGAAAAAGACTTGGATTTACACGGAATATGCAGAGTTTTAGTGGTGCTTTTGAACAAGGTGATACATCAGAGGTTTCCATAGTTGTTTACAAAAATATGGAATACAGAATTTCTGTATGTTCTCCTTCTCACCCTGAACTAGAAGGTCAATTACAGTTTAAAATAGTTGAGTACGTTACCAAAGGTACCTGGGTTGAGAAGCCAAAATTTAAGGAAGAAATATATTATGACGAAGATGGAATGGAACAAACTAGAAAGGTAGAAGATGGAGTATCTAAAAAAAGAGTGTACATTAAGGAACCTGTAGTTAGGTATGATAATACAGAAGACCAAATGAGTCAAGATTTTATTTTTCAGTCAAATCAGACCCGAAAACTTAATGTAAAAGTATATGTTCCAGATGATGGAGGTTCTGAGATGTCTTCTGGATTATCTGGTAGTAATTATGCTTGCATAGGATTGCTAGTTGAACACCAACCCGGGATTATCACAGGATTTAGTAGATAGTTCTTTAAACCCTCAGCTGAGGGTTTTTTTTTGTCATGAAAGATTTATTTACATCTAGCTCATTCGTTTTAATTATCTCACATCAAGGCCCAGACGGTGATTCAATTGGTTCTAGTGTAGCATTAGCTAGATACCTTAAAAAACTAAGTGTCAAAAGTCATATTATTTTTCCAGACCCATTTCCTTCTTATTATGGTTGGTTACTCAAAGAGGAGGATTTTACGGTAGCCAGTTCAGATCCAGAAAAATTGCCTTCACTATTTGATATGGCAGATTTAATTTGTTGTTTAGATTTTAATCATCTGTATCGATGTGGTGATGTTCTACATAATCATGTGAAACAGCATAATGTAGATACCTTGGTCATAGATCATCATACATACCCTGAACATTTCAGTACATATGAATATATGGATGCTTCTGCTTCTTCAACTTGTGAATTAATCTTTCGATTAATTCAAGAAAGTAAAGATATTGATCTTGTTGAGCAGTCCATTTCAGAAGCAATATATACAGGGTTGGTAACCGATACGGGGTCATTTAAATTTTCTTCAACATCTGCATATACTCATCAGGTAGCTTCTCAATTGATGATGACCAATTTTGATCATACTAAAATCCAACAAAAAATAAGTGATGAAAATAGTATTTCAAGGCTTCATTTATTAGGCTATGCATTACAAAAAATAGTGGTTAACACGGAATTATCAATAGCTTATTTATTGCTAACTGCAGATGAGTTAAAAAGATTTAATTTTAAAAAAGGAGATACGGAGGGGTTTGTTAATTATGCACTTTCAATTAAAGGAGTAGAAGTTGCTGTTTTTTTGAGAGAAGATGAATCTATCTTCAAATTTTCGTTTCGTTCTAGAGGAAAAATAAAGGTAAATGATTTTGCTAAATCATACTATAACGGAGGTGGTCACGAAAATGCTGCTGGTGGATCATCGAAATTGATGAGCCCAGAGAAAATTAGTATAGAGTTAATTGAAAATTTTAAGAAATATTGTCAAGGTTAATAATATTTAGTTTTCAAGTAATTATTTTTCTCTTTTTTGTTTCTTGTAGACAAACAGATTCTAATCCATTTAAAGTTCAAAAACCAGCTAAGCTAGATAAAGAGACTTCAATTTCTTTAAATAAATATTGGATACAAGATGAGCATTTCCAAATAAAAACATACTGTGAAAGACAGGGATGGAAAATGAGTATATCCACATCGGGTCTTAATTACATGATTATAGACTCTTCTTCTAGCAGACTAGATTCACCAAATATTGGTGACGAAGTTATACTTTCTTATGATATTAGACTTCTTGACCCTAAACAGACCAGATGTTATCACTCTGATTCAAATGGCTTAGCCAGATTCAAGGTGGATCAATCTCTTGTAGAGTCAGGTCTTCATGAAGTGGTAACATACTTAGGAGTTGGTGATA
Source organism: uncultured Flavobacteriales bacterium (assembly GCA_964549345.1). GTDB lineage: Bacteria > Bacteroidota > Bacteroidia > Flavobacteriales_D > Parvicellaceae. The sequence goes on from CAZJVX010000008.1 coordinate 6,021, forward strand.
GTGCATTAGTTGTATTGCCACATTATTTAGCTCACGGTATAGCCGGTGATAATCAAAAAATTCCTCCATTATCTCCTGTCTTATATTTCATAAAACTCGTAGATGTTAAAACGTAGCCTTATAGGTTTATTGTTTTTGATTTTTAGTTGTAAGGATAATTATAAAGACAACTTGATCTTTATCAGTGAAAATTTTCCAGTTGAATTTTTTCAAATAGCTGATTGCGATTTCTTAGATACTAATACCTTCTTAAATCTAAATATAGTTGCCAAATCAAAAACTCAAAAAATTATTTTTTCATCTGCATTCCAAGGCTTAGAATCCACTAGTACGTTCTACTATGACTCATTACTAAATTCAAATCTTGCCACTTTATTTGAAAATTTATGTGTAGGAGACAGTGTTTTTTTTAAGTTAAAAATGGAAAACTTTTACAGTGGATTTTTTCAACAAGACACTACATTACAAGCAAAATCTGAATTAGATTCATTATATATAAATTTGAAAGTAATATCTTCAAATGATGTTATTAGTCAAAATCAATTTGAAAACCAATTAACAAAAAAAGCAAAAGATAGAGAGCAATATGCAATACAAAAAATAAAGAATGAATGGGAAAATAAATTTTTGAATTTATTTTATTTTAAAAATCTTTTTGCAGTAAAAGTAGCTCAATATAGTAACGAACAAGTTGAAAACCCTGATTCATTAAACCAGTTCATTGCACTTAGGTATACCATTACTGACTTGAACGATAGATTGATTTATGAATCTACTCCAAATTCATTAGAATATTACGATAAGTCTTTAAATAATCAGCTGTTAGAAGGGTTTAGAATTTTAGTAAATGAATTTAGTAAAGGTGATTCGATAGTGGCTATAATGCCATCAGAAATGGCTTTTGGAACGAGAGGATCATTTACAAATAAAATACCTCCATTTTGTCCGTTGAAAGTAAACTTAAAAATTGTTCAGAAGTGATCGAAATCAAATTCGTCTATTTCAATGAAATTAAGTTCTACATCTAAATTAGAAGATATAAGTACACCTTCATCCTTCAGATCGGGATCTTCTTTTTCATAATGCCAGTTCAAATTGACTTTATGACCGTCCCTGATTAGTGATTCTGCGATTTTTAATACTTCAAATATCATTTTAGACGAAGTGGTATTGAAATACTCCAGTTTAAAGTTGATGTCTGTAGTTTGAGCTGGATTTTCACTGTATTTATTCATCCATTCAAATACAGGTGTGAAAATTTCTTTTGCGTTTTCAGGTAAGGATCTTCCCTGAAATTCCATTACACCAATAGGATCTAGAATTATATTTGGGCTCTTAAGGTCTCCTTTATATGTAAAATGTTCTAACATTTTCTAAATATTACTCAAATATAAAAATTGTTGGCTGTTTTTTAATATTTAATTCAACATCTTTCATCTCATGAATTTCTTTAGTGATTATTTTTTCATTCTTTCCATTGACATCAATTGCCACACAAAGTTTTTTATTTTTTGGTAGCTTTTCAACTAAAATTTTAAGAAGTTTTGCATTTCTATAGGGCGTTTCAATGAAAATATGTGCCCCTTGTATTTTAGTAAGCCTATTTAATTTTTTTATAATTTCATTTTCTTTAATAGGTAAATAGCCATGAAAAGTAAATTGTTGTCCATTTAACCCACTAGCCATTAAGGCCATTAATATTGAAGATGGTCCTATAAGTGGAATGATTTTAATATTATTAAGGTGAGCCCGTTTGCAAATTTCTTGACCTGGGTCTGCAATACCTGGACACCCAGATTCACTCATTACTCCAATATTTTCTCCCTCTTTCAAAATCGTTATAATTTTACTTAAATCTTCATCTGTTGTTTTTTTGTTTACTTCAATAAAATGTAGCTGATCAATATCTATATTTCGATTTATTTTTTTTAAAAATCTCCTTGCTGTCCTCACATTTTCTACAGCAAAGCAATTAAGTTGATTAATTATCTGTGTATTCTTAAGAGGATGAGAGTCTGTTTTAAACTCGTCAAGTTGTGTAATTGGCAAAGGAATTAAGTATACATTTCCTTTGTTTACAATTGAGTCTTTATGTTGTCTATAATCTGCTGACATGCTTTGTCTAGTAATTGATATACATGTTCAAAACCCTGATCACCTCCGTAATAAGGGTCTGGCACCGATAATACTTCAGTTGATCCTAATTGTTTTAAAATTAGTTCTACTTTTTCGCTGTCTTCCTTAGTAGAAGCTAGCCTCAATACATCTGTTAAGTTTGATTTATCCATGACAAAAATATGATCAAAGTCATTAAAGTCGTGAGTGTTAAATTGTCTAGCTTTTTGCATACTAATGTCTATTCCATATTTTTTTGCCGTAGCAATACTTCTTGGATCTGGTGCAGAACCGATATGCCAACTACCGGTTCCAGCAGAATCCACTGTTATGGGTAGATTTTCTATTGAAGCTTTGTGAGATAGTATCCCATGGGCTAGGGGAGATCTACAAATATTCCCCAAACAAACCATTAAAATTTTTGACATGAGGTTCAGGTTATTGAACGCTTAACTTTTTTTCAAGATCTACAAGATAAGTTCTAAAATGTTTATCTGTTTCTGCTAAGTTATTTACTGTTCTACAGGCGTGTAATACAGTTGCATGATCTTTACCTCCACAATGCATTCCAATATTTGCTAATGATGATTTAGTCATTTTTTTTGAAAAATACATGGCAATTTGTCTTGCTTGAACGACTTCTCTTTTTCTAGTTTTTGATTTCATTAGTTCGATAGGCAAATCGAAATAGTCACATACCACTTTTTGAATGTATTCAATTGAAACTTCTCTAGCCGTATTTTTAACAAATTTATCAATCATCTGCTTAGCTAAATCAAGCGTGATGGATTTTTTATTGAGCGAAGATTGTGCAATTAGTGATATCAAAGCTCCTTCTAATTCGCGGATGTTATTAGATATACTGTATGCTAGATATTCCACTACTTCTGCAGGGAGTTCGATCCCATCAGCATACATTTTTTTATGCAGAATTGCGATTCTAGTCTCCAAATCAGCCATCTGTAAATCTGCTGATAATCCCCATTTAAATCTGGATAAAAGTCTTTGTTCCATACCTTGCATTTCTACAGGAGCTTTGTCTGATGTAAGTACCAATTGTTTTCCAGTTTGATGTAGGTGATTGAAAATGTGGAAGAAAACATCTTGGGTTTTTTCTTTTCCAGAAAAAAACTGAACGTCATCAATGATTAATACGTCAATCATTTGGTAAAAATGAATGAAATCATTGGTTGAGTTATTCTTAACTGAATCTATAAATTGATGTGTGAATTTTTCAGATGAAACGTATAAAACTGTTTTGTTTGGAAGTCTGTTTTTGATGGCAATACCAATAGCATGAGCCAAGTGGGTTTTTCCTAGTCCAACTCCACCATAAATCAATAACGGATTGAAAGCTGTTCCTCCAGGTTTTTCTGCTACCGCAAAGCCAGCAGATCTTGCTAATCGATTACAATCTCCTTCTACAAAGTTTTCAAATGAATAATTTGGGTTTAAGTTGGAATCCACATTTACTTTTCTAAGTCCTGGAATAACAAATGGATTTCTTATCGCATTGTTGCCAATATCAAGAGGCATTGTTACTTGCGGATTTCGAATAGCTTTTTTTTCTGTAGTTGGAATTTTGATGGTGTAAGGATTTTTATTGCCAGAATTGTTTTCCATGACAATACTATATTCCAATTTTGCATCAGGACCAATTTCTTTTCTAATTGTTTTTTTCAATAAATCAATGTAATGCTCTTCCAACCATTCGTAGAAAAATTGGGAAGGAACTTGGATAGTAAGAATATTGCTTTTGAGTTTGATTGGTTTAATTGGTTCGAACCATGTTTTGTAAGCTTGGATCGATACATTATCCTTAATTACGTTCAGGCAGTTATTCCAAATTAATTCAAAAGATTTGCGCATTCAAAAAAGTTTTAAAATTTAAAAGGGCGGTTATCCTGTATTCAAAGCAAGTTAAACAATAGCTTGGATAACAAGACAAATATTTTAATAAAAAAGTTAAAAAAAAAACGTTTTTACTATTGTTTTTGTAAAAAAAAATACTTGTATTAAAATTCAAATTTTGGCATAGTTTTTTTTCAAAAAATCAATTGCGCTTAATTCATTATTTGTTTTTTCTTTATTTGTAAACTCTACATCAATTCTACCCAGTGATAAAGCTCCCCATCCTGCTTGATTTACCAATACAGTTTGGTTTTTTTTGTTTGTTACTTTAGTAGCTTCTTCTAAGAATGTGTGTGTATGACCACCTAGTATAATATCAATGTTTTCCGACTTTCTAGCTAGAACTAAATCTGATATTTTTGTAGAATCGTATGAATAACCTAAGTGACTTAAACAAATAATCAAATCACAAGAATGATCTTTCTTAAGTTTTTTCGCATAAATATTTGCTTGCTCTATGGGGTCTAAGTATTTGGTTTCTTTAAATAGTCTTTTTTCTACCAATCCGTTTAGCTTAATTCCGATTCCTAATAGACCAACTTTAATACCATCAACTTCTTTTACAAGATGAGTTTTTGTTTCCCCATCTAAAATCGTGTTCGTAAAATCATAGTTCGAGCACAAGAATGGAAAACAGGAATGTGGTAACACATTTTTGAAGCCCTCAATTCCATTATCAAAGTCGTGATTTCCCATAGTTGACGCATCATAACCTAAGTTACTCATTATCTTAAATTCCACTTCACCTTTATATTTATTAAAATAAGGGGTTCCTTGAAAAATATCTCCTGAATCTAATAATAAAACGTTTTTTTCTTGTGTCCTTATCTGATGAATTAAGCCTCCCAGTTTTCTCATACCGCCCATACCTGCATATCTTCTGTCATTTTTAGAAAAAGGGTCAATATGGCTGTGCATATCATTTGTATGTAAAATGGTTATTCTTTTCTTTTTTTCGGATCTAAATACCCATGAGGTGTTAGTTATTAATGGCAATGCCAACACACCTAAGGAGCTCCTTCTAATAAATTTTCTCCTATCCATTGATTTGAATTCTGCCATCAAATTTAGCCTCCACTTTAATTCCCGTTTTATTGATTTCACTAATGTAGTTAATGATGGCATCTCTTAGTAGAATACCTGTATTAATATACTCCGTAGCATATTTAAAAAACCTCATATTATCACCTCCCTTGGCTAAGTAGTCTGTGGTCAATACGTAGTAGGGTTGACCGCTATTATATGCCGAGTTATTAATCATACATCTTGTTATCTTATTTTCAGATATCTTCATTCTTAAACCACTCACGGGAACCCCAGATTTTCTTGACTTACCCATACTTGATTTTTCCTTTATATAATTTAAAAGTTCTTTCATCTGATTTCCATCTAATTTTAAAATCACCAAGTAATTATCGAAGGGCATGACTTCAAAAATTTTACCTCTTGTAATAATTCCTTTATTAATGGAAGTTCTAAAACCTCCATTATTTAATACACAAAACTCAGGTTTAATGTTTGTTTCGTAGTATTTATTAGTCATAAACAGCGATAAGTCGCAAATAAAATTCCCCAAAAGGCCTTCAGGACAACCTACCTCAAGGTCAGTAACACATTCATTAAGGATTTCATCCATTTCACGATCAAGTGAATCTTTATATCTATCAAATTTAATTTCTTGAAAATCAATCATTATTGAGGATGAATCAACAAGTTTATTATTAGATTGAAAAGTTTCAACTCTATAACTTTCACATGATGGAAGACATATTAGAGCAAATAGAAATAGTGTAAATATTTTTTTTAATACCTTCATTAATACAAAAATACGAATATGTATAAATCAGAAGTGCAGTTAAGAGTGAGATATGCAGAAACAGATCAAATGGGTTATTGCTATTATGGAAATTATGCTCAGTATTTTGAAGTGGCAAGAGTCGAATCCTTAAGAAGTTTAGGAGTTGCATATAAAGATTTGGAAGATATGGGAATTTTACTTCCTGTAACCCATTTCCAGATAAAATACCTAAAACCTGCATTTTATGATGAGAATTTATCTGTAAAATCATACATAGTAAAATTACCCTCTGCTAGAATCTTTTTTGAATATGAGACGTATAATCAAAAAAATGAAAAAATAAATTTTGGGGAAACATCTTTGGTTTTTCTAAATAAAAACTCAAAAAAACCTGTAAATTGCCCCAATATAATAGTGGAGAAACTTAAACCTTATTTTAATGAAAACTAGATTATCTCTAATCCTTGTATCCCTTTTTGTGTGTAATTTATATTATTCACAATCTTTCAAGAAATTGTATAAAGAATCTTTTAAATATCTTGAAGTAAATGATTATGAAAATGCACTTCCTTTATTAATGAAAATGTATGATCTAAAACCAAACAATGCTAATACTAACTTTTCTATTGGTAATTGTTTAATGAATATCATTCATAGAGAAAAAGAAGCTATACCTTATTATGAAAAAGCTATGGAAGGATTAACTATAGGATACAGAATTGGAAATCACAGAGAGAAAAAAGCTCCTTTGGCCACTATTGAGTTACTAGGTAGATCATACCACCATAATTATGAATTTGACAAGGCTATAGATAAATTTGAGTTCTACAGTAATTTTTTAGCTGAGAATAATTGGGATGATAAACGAGCTAATAACAGAAGAATTCGCCAAGCAAAATATGCTAAATCTTTATTTGAAAATCCTGTAGAAGTAGATATTGTACCCATAAAACACATTAATACAGACTACGCAGAGTACAGACCCAAATTAAATGCTGAAGAAAATATCATGTATTTTACATCCAAAAGACCAGGCGGTAGTAGTGACATATTAGATGATCAAGGCGAATATTATGAGGATATTTATATTTCAAAAAAGAAGATGGGTGTTTGGACTGAGCCTCAATTAGTTAATGATCTTATCAATACAACAGAAAGTTCATCATGTCTATATCTTTCACCCGATGGAGAGCATATGTTTTTAAGTATGGTGAATAACGATCAAAAACTAGGTCATCTTGGTAGAGGTATTTATGAAGCTAGATTAGATGGTAATCATTGGAATAATCCTGAATTTTTAGATCAAAAAGTAAATTCTAAGTACTGGGAGACATATGCAAGTTTAGATATTTATGGTAATGTATTATTTTTTGTAAGTGATAGAGAGGGTGGATATGGTGGAAGAGATATATGGATGATTAAAAAATTACCCAGTGGAGAATGGGCAGAGCCTCAAAATCTTGGAGAACCAATTAATACAGAATACGATGAAGAATCACCTTATCTACATCCAGACGGAAAAACTCTTTATTTCTCTTCAAAGGGTCATAAAGTGATGGGCGGTTTTGATATTTTTAAATCAATTTTAAAAGATGACTATACTTGGACATCGCCTGAAAATATGGGTTACCCAGTTAATACAGTGGATGATGATCTTTTTTTCACACCAACAGTAAATGGAAAAAGAGCCTATTTCTCTTCATTTAGAGATGAAGGAACAGGGGATTATGACATTTTTAGAATTAACCTAATCAATGAAGAGGAAAAAGATTTAGCAGCCTATAAGGGTGTAGTTAAAGATTCTGTGGATAATGTGGTTAAAGATTTAATCATTTCGGTATATGATGAAAATGAAGAAAGATACGGTGTGTACAGACCCAACCAACTTACAGGTAACTTCTTATTTATTCTTAGACCAGGACATCAATACGAAATTATGTATGAGTTAAATGATTTTTCAGCTATTGATACTTTAGACGTCCCTTTAGACGTAGAAGGAGTAATTGAGTATACTAAAGTGGTGAGAGTTAACAGCGATGGATTAACTATTTCCAAAGGTGTTGTAGTAGATGGTGATATTTTAGCCTTAGCTGAATTAGATGATCCAACTAATATTGATTTATCTGATGTACATAAATTCAATCCTTCTTATGACGAGGTAGATACTGGATTTGAAAAAAATGTGGAGGAAGAGACCAAACCCAAACAGGAAGTAATAGAAGAAAAGCAAAAGGACAGACATGTTCTTTTTCATAAGAATATATATTTTAAACTAGAAAGTGCAGAATTATCAGATGCATCAAAAAATGTATTGGATGAACTTATAGTTGAACTCAAAGCAAACCCTGACTGGGATGTAAACTCAGTTGGACACACAGATAACACAGGATCAATAAGGTATAACAACTTACTGTCTGTTCTGAGAGCCGAAGCGGTTAAAACATACTTATACAACAGAGGAGTAGAATTTAAACGTTTACATGCTTATGGTATGGGAGCTGAACAGCCTGTAGCTGAAAATTTAGCTCCTGATGGTTCTGATAATCCAACAGGTAGGGCAGCAAATAGGAGAGTTGAAATTCAGTTGGTAAAATAAGTATGTTATTACAACTTAAAGTAAAAAACTTTGCACTTATAGAAGATATACAAATTGATTTCTCGTCAGGTCTGAACATCATTACGGGACAAACCGGTTCTGGGAAATCTCTTATCATTTCTGCACTTCACTTACTCATGGGCAAAAGAAATGATCATGCTCAGAATGCTAGAAAAGGAAAATCGATTGTTGAAGGTGTATTTAAATCAAACTTTAAACTAAACCATATTCTAAAAAACCTGGATCTTGATCAGGATGATGAAATTATTATCAGAAAAGAAATCAGTTCAAGCGGTAAATCAAGATCATTCGTTAATGATACACCTGTTAAAACCGATACGTTAAAATTACTTTCTTTTGAATTAGTACAAATGAATGGTCAGCACTTGATTTCTGATATTTCCTCTAACCAATTTAAATTTAGTTTTATAGATAGTTTTATTTCAGACCAAAAATTACTCCAAAATTATTCCGAAGCATATAAAGAATATGTCAAGTTCAGAAAAGATTATGAGGAGTTAAATAATCGATCTGAGAAGTTAAAAGAGCAAAAAGATTTTTTAGAATATCAGTTTAATGAACTACAAGAGTCAAACTTAGACAAGAAAGATGAGGAGGCATTAAAAAAAGAGTTTGATACTATTTCGAATCAAGAATCAATCAATAAAAGAATTAAGGAAGTTGATAATTTGTTTAGTAATGAAAATGGTATCCTTAATTTATTGAGAAGAGCTAATGTTAGTTTAGGTGATTTTTCTCAATCTTTTTCTAGTCTTTCAACCCATTCAGAAAAATTAAATAGCATCTTTCTAGATCTAGAAGACTTAATTCACGAAATCAATCTTGATTTCCCTGTAAAAGAACCCGATTATTTAAGACAGCAAGAAATAGAAGAAGTTTTAAATAATCTCAATTTTCTAATTAAGAAATTTAATGTGGTGACAGTTGATGATTTATTGATAAAAAAGAATCAATTGTCTCATGAATTAAAACAAATCGATGATATAAGTGAGCGCTTAGTGGAAGCTAAAGCTAAGATGGACACCTGGGAGTCAAACTGTGTTAAAATAGCAAATAAAATACATGTATTGAGATTAAAGCATGTCAATATAATATGTGATGAAATGAATAAATTACTGGCTTTACTCTCCATGAAACATGCTAAATTTAAAATTGAAATCGAAAAGATTGAAATCTTGAATGAGTTTGGTTTTGATAGGATTGACTTATTGATATCAGTAAACAATGCTTCAGAATATTATCCACTAAAAAAGTTTTCTTCTGGCGGTGAATTATCTAGAATTGCGCTAGCAATGAAATCACTATCTTCCATAAAAGGATCGGTTCCCATAATTGTTTTTGATGAAATTGATTCAGGGGTCAGTGGGAAAGTTGCTACAGAAGTAGGTAAATTATTACGGAAAATTTCATCTAGATTACAAGTAATAAATATTACACATTTACCACAGGTTGCTGCAATGGGAAACATTCATTTTAATGTAGAAAAAATAGATGATGGAGACAACGTAAAAACATTAATTAATAAATTAGATAGGGATAGTAGAATACAAGTGTTAGCTAAAATGTTAGGTGGAGACAAAACAGGAAAAGCGGCTCTTTTCAATGCTCAAGAACTATTAAACTAGTTCTTATCGGTTGTCTATTATGTCAATAGTAGGATACTCGCTTTCCGCCCAGGTAAAAGTATTTTTTGAAATAACAGGATTGCCTTTTAGATCTGTTATAGTTAATTTGATGCTTACCCCGTCTTTGGTTTTTACAGTAGACTGTTTGATGGCGTTAGAATTTCCATCTATTTTCATGATTATAGTGTGATACTTACTTTTGTCAGGATTCTGAGGATACATTTTAATGAAATGATTATTATCTTCTTTTTTTACATATTTATAATTGAATCCTGTTTTCCAAATAGTAAATATTTCACTAGGATTTACAGTGTTGTCTAGATCTGATAAGTTGTCTATATAACATTCATCATCTTCGGCAATCACAGTCCACACTGCTTTGCCATCACATATTACTTTCCTTTCTGCAGTTTCATAGTAGAATTTGTCATCTTTTATAATTGCAAATCCTTCTTGTTCTTCATTAAAATCTTGACTGTTTATATTCAACGTAAATGTGAATTTTATTGAGGAATATTGTTGATAATTATCACTAACCTTGGCTAATATCTCTTTTGATCTCGTATTTTGGTCAGAAATATTTTGACTTAAAAAATTAGTGGTGAATGCTAAAATTAGAATAGTATATAAAGCTGATCTCATAGTTATAATTTTCCCTGTTCTTTAAGATTCGACAAAAACTGTTCCAAACTTACAAGATCAGGTATTAATACTTCTCTCGCTTTGCTGCCTTTGTGTGGGCCAATAATTCCCATAGCTTCTAACTGGTCCACGATTCGACCTGCCCTATTGTAACCTAGCTTGAGTTTTCTTTGTAGTAAGGAAGCAGATCCTTGTTGTTGGTTTACAATAACTTCAGCCGCTTCCTGAAATAAACTATCTAGTTCATCGTCAATTTCTTTAAGTTCACTAGTTTCATCAATGTATTCTGGTAATAAAAAGGCGTTTGGGTAACCTCTTTGAGATCCAATAAAATCAGCTATATTATCTACCTCAGGCGTATCCACAAATCCACATTGTAATCTTATTAGTTCGCTTCCGGAAGAATATAACATATCTCCTCTTCCTATTAATTGATCAGCTCCACCAGCATCCAGAATAGTTCTTGAGTCAATTTTTGACGTTACTCTAAATGCAATCCTAGCAGGAAAATTGGCTTTAATTGTTCCTGTGATTACATTTACTGATGGACGCTGAGTAGCTATGATAAGGTGAATTCCAACAGCTCTAGCTAATTGAGCGATTCTGGCTACTGGAGTTTCAACTTCTTTTCCAGCAGTCATAATTAAATCTGCAAATTCATCGATTACTAATACAATGTAGGGCATGTATTTGTGTCCCTTTTCTGGATTCAACTTTCGTTGAATAAATTTGTGATTATATTCCTTTATAGTTCTAGCCATTGCTTGCTTAAGCATGTCATATCTAGTATCCATTTCTACACATAAACTATTTAATGTATTTACTACTTTTGAGGTATCTGTAATAATAGCTTCCTCTTCGTCTGGGAGTTTTGCTAGAAAATGCCTTTCAATTTTATTATAGATAGTTAGTTCTACTTTTTTAGGATCTACTAAGACAAATTTGACTTGTGAAGGATGTTTTTTATATAAAATAGAAACTAAAATGGCGTTTAAACCTACAGACTTTCCTTGTCCAGTTGCACCTGCCATCAGCAGATGAGGCATTTTAGTAAGATCTGTAATTAATGATTCATTTGAGATGGTTTTACCTAATGCAACTGGTAATTCCATATTGCTATTCTGAAATTTTTCGGACGCGATTAAGGACTTCATAGCGACTATATCAGGTTTTGAATTAGGAACTTCAATTCCAACTGTACCTTTTCCTGGCATAGGCGCAATTATCCTGATTCCTAATGCGGATAAACTTAACGCAATATCGTCTTCTAGATTTTTAATTTTTGAGATTCTAACTCCTGGAGCAGGTATAATTTCATAAAGCGTCACAGTGGGTCCAATGGTGGCTTTAATTTTAGAAATATTAATTTTATAATTCTGTAGTGTTTCAATGATTCTATTCTTATTTGCTTCTAGTTCGTCTTTATTAACAGAAATTTGGCCATCCCCATGATTTTCCATCAAATCAATATTTGGCAAAACATATTTTGAAAGGTCTAATTTTGGATCATATTCACCAAACTCCTTTAATTTATCTTTCAATTCAGATTTACTTAATTCTTCTTCATTAACAGCAACTTCAACTGAAAAATCATCTTCATCATGATTATCTGATTTTTTATTTTCAATATTGCTATTTATGGTTTCTTTTTCCTCATCGTTTTGATCAGTTATTTTTGATTCATGATCACCATCTTTCACAACTTCTACTATTTCATCATTCGTATCTTTTTCTATTGTAATGTCTAATTCTTCTTCTAATGAATCTTCATTTTTATCAGTAGGAGTATTTATGTTGCTCACATGAGTAAAACCTTCTTCATCAGTTGATGGAACTTTTCTTTTAAGTGTATTTAGTTTGGCGGAGATCGAGTTAAAGAAATCAATAATCCAACTTAGGGATGGATTAAAAAGAAGAACAATAGCAGAAAATCCAAAAAATAAAATAAAAAACGCAGTCCCAATCACATTAAATACTCCTTGTAAATAATCTATTACCACTTTTCCATACATTCCGCCCATAAAATCAAAATTGGTGTTTTGAAATATAAATGACATGGTTATGCATAACCAAATCATGGTAAATAAGGTTACTTTTAATGTTTTAACTAACGGAAGCAGATCTTGTTTGAAGAGAGCTTTGAAGCCTATTAAAAAACCGACAAAAGGAAATGCAAAGGACGCTATACCATACCACACTTTTAAAAATCTATGAGCAGTGTAAGCGCCAAATTTTCCTAACCAGTTTTTGATTTCAACATCTTCGCCATTAAAAATGGAACCAAAACTTACTCCATCAATTACACTGTAATCAAATTTCCAAGTGAACAAATAAGATATAAATGCCAAGCATAAATAAAGAGAAGTCAACACCAAAAGCAATCCGCTTGTTTTTTGGAAACGCTCGTCTTCTACAAAAGCTGTTATCTTAGAAAACCTGTTTTTCTTTTTTTTAGTGGTATTAAACTGAAAGTTTTTATACTGATTTTTAGAACCCATTTTAATAGTCAAATGTAAAAGAAACTTTTAAGGTTAAAATCATATTGCATTTCCTATTCTTAACGTTGTGATGTTAGGAATTATTCACTCATTAAAGATTTGAATTCTTCAAAGGTATACATAGGTGTTTTGTTGTCAATTTTAAAAATGGAAGGATTTAACTTTTTTCTAGTCACATTTATCGATTCATAAGTAGATTCTATACCTGATGAAACTAGGGTGTACTTTAAGGGGAAACCAGTTAGTTTTTCAAAGTTCTCCATGTATCCACTGGCAATTCCATTGGTGTAATAAATATCTGCATATGAGTTAGATGATGATTTCTCATCATAGCTGTTCCATAATACTTTATGGCAGGTAAAACCGAATATTTTTAAAGAGTCCTCTAACTGAGTTGTTTTTATTTTAAGATTGGAATCTAGTTCCATTTTTAATTGAATAGCTAATTCTTGTCCATTTTGATTAATTATAATGGTTTTCATTAAGCTGAGCGTATCAAAGAGAATGACTTGTTTTCCCATTTGTGTTTGTTGTTCAATTCTGACATGTTCACCAGAAATTTTGTAAACAACATTTGAAGGCAAATTTGGTGTTGATTTGATGCTACTGTCAGCATATTTGTGATAAGCACTAAATACAATTTCTCCCTCAAAATCTTGAGCTAAGCATAAATTTGATAAAGAGTTTAAGATAAATAGAAAAAATAAATGAATTATTCGCATGAGAATGTTTTCATAATTTCTTTGATTTCTGAAATATAATTGTAAAAATCTTCGTAGTGATAGTCTGGACTCATTTTTAGTATATCATCCTTTACAGAAACGTCAATAATGTCAGTGGCTGTAAATTGCATATCCAATCCGTATTGATAAATTCGATAATCTAGTAATACCTCATCAAATTCGTTGAAAGGAGTACACCAGTTAACGTTGTCTATGCTTATGGCATCTGTAGTTTTTATTTCAAATACTTTTTCTTCACCTTTTTCTATTACCTTAAATTTCTTAAATGGTTTATTTAGAAAAAAACCTTGCTCTATTAAATCACCTTGTTTTGAGTATATAGGAAGTTCGCTTAATAAATCAGTAATGGAATTAGAATCAAGCTCAGTGTAAATTCTGTTTTTACCCATTGCAAAACCCAGTTTGGTTTTCTTTGAATGGCACTCACTCAATAATTCCAATTTAAAATTATCTGCCGAAAAAATAAATTCATTTTTGTAGCAATGATTTTTAAATGTAGTAACCATTTTTTTTGGAAGAAACATCCTCATAGGATTGTTAGACTCATCTAAACATGGATAGGTAATTTTATATTCTATTTTACCTTCTGTTAATCTGTTGTCATTGTTGCAACCAGTAATGAAAAAACCAACAAAAATTAATATACTTATTGGAAGTAATTTTTTACCCATATTCAAATTTATACAATAACTTAGGATATCCTCAAATTAGAGTGATTAATTAGTAAAATGAGATAAATCTGTTGAAATTTGAATTCCTTGGTATTTTAAATCCTTTTTGACTAATTGCACAAATAATAACTTTTTGATTTTCATCCTTAAGCCTGCTTAAATTTTGGACGATTTTTCCATAAATGGACTTGCCTGTTTTGTTAGTGTTTTCGGTTATCCAATCAAAGTGAACTTTTTTTTCTAATAGTTGTTTAGCTATACGTTTAGCTTTTTTTCCAGCTCCCCATAAAATGACATGTTCATGTTTTATTTCATACTCAAGAAGATATTTTAGTTTCAGCGGAGTAAAATTTTCCATTTTATAAGTTTCACTTATTCTCGAAATTCTATTTGGGTGATCTCTCCAGTGGTGTAAAACTTTCTTTACAGAAACAACTTTAAATTTTGAGTAGTACATTTTAAATGCCAAGTCATAATCTTCTGGATAGGTAAGGCATTTAAATCCTCCAATATTTTCTATATCTAATTTCCTTGCCATCCAGCATGGAGAAGGAATGGTACATTCCTTGTAAATTTGAGTAAAGTTTGTCTCTTCAGTAGTTAACTTATTTAGCCACTTTTCATATTTTATGAATCCTTCTTGTATACTTTTTTCAGATGCAAAATAGGAAACAAGTGCTGTGCAAACCGATTTTTGATTCGATTTTAGTAATGCACTTCGCATAAGTTCTATCTTGTCTTTTGTCATTAAATCATCTGCATCCATCCTTGAAATGAATTCACCTTTTGCCAGATCAAGTCCAGTTTGTAATGCACTAATTATTCCTAGCCCATTTGAGCGATGCAATTGAAATCTTTTGTCTTTCATCTGTACCATTCTTGCCACTTCTGTGTCATCATAATTGCTGTGATCATCGATCATGAGGACTTCAATATTTTGATATGATTGATTCCTTATTGATTCTAAGCAAGGTTTAAAGTATTTACCAGGATTTTTAAATGGAATTATAATGCTTACTAGGCTCATTTGTTGGAAATCTAGTGTAAATATATTTAATGCTCATATTCATTTCTATATTTGTCAACATAAGCAAAAATTATGTTTGACAATTTATCCGATAAGTTAGAAAGAGCGTTTAAAGTCTTAAAAGGACATGGCCAGATTACCGAAATTAATGTAGCGGAGACGTTAAAAGAAGTAAGACGTGCTTTGTTGGAAGCAGATGTAAGTTTTAAAACTGCTAAAACTTTTACACAGAACATTAAAGAAAAAGCACTAGGTCAAAATGTACTGACAAGTATTTCCCCTGGCCAATTACTAATTAAAATTACCCATGAAGAGCTTACTAATCTGATGGGAAGTGATACATCAGAGCTAAATGTTACAGGTAGTCCTGCGGTTGTATTGATGTCTGGACTGCAAGGTTCTGGTAAAACAACATTTTCTGGAAAATTAGCTAAATATTTAAAATCAAAAAAAGGAAAAAATCCTCTGCTAGTTGCATGCGATGTGTACAGGCCAGCTGCTATTGATCAACTTCATGTGGTTGGTGATGGTATAGGGGTTACTGTATATTCAGATAAGGAAACAAAAGATCCGGTTAAGATTGCTAAAGATGGTATTCAGTTTGCTAAAAACAACGGTCATAACTTAGTAATAGTCGATACAGCTGGTCGCCTTGCAGTAGATCAAGAAATGATGGATGAAATTTATCATATTAAAAAAGGAATTAATCCATCTGAAACCTTGTTTGTGGTAGATTCTATGACGGGTCAAGATGCGGTAAATACGGCAAAGGCTTTCAATGAAAAAGTTGATTTTGACGGTGTAGTTTTAACCAAGTTAGATGGAGATACGAGAGGGGGTGCTGCCTTGTCTATCAAGTCAGTAGTAAATAAGCCGATTAAATTTATTGGGACTGGAGAAAAGATGGAAGCACTTGATGTTTTTCATCCAAGTCGTATGGCTGATCGTATTCTTGGAATGGGGGACGTTGTCTCTTTGGTAGAAAGAGCTCAAGAGCAATTTGACGAAGAAGAAGCTAAAAAATTACACCGAAAAATCAAGAAAAATAAGTTTGATTTAAACGATTTTAAAGATCAAATTAATCAAATTAAAAAAATGGGGGGTATGAAAGACATTGCAGGAATGATTCCAGGGATGAAAAAAGCAATGCAAGGAAATGAAGTTGATGAAGAGACATTTGTGCCTATTTTAGCCATGATTGATTCTATGACTCCTATGGAAAGGGAAAATCCAGATATCATTAATATGCAACGTAAAAAGAGAATAGCTGGTGGTAGTGGAAATGATTTAAATGAAGTAAATAAATTACTGAAGCAATTTAATCAAACAAAAAAAATGATGAAATTGATGAGTAATAAGCAGAATATGATGAATATGATGAAGCAATTTAAAAGGATGGGCGGTAGAATGCCAATGTAACAAAACAGGTTATGAAAATTCTTGATGGAAAAAAAACATCACTAACAATTCAGCAAGAACTTGCTCAAATGGTCAATGAAAAGGTGGGTAAAGGACTAAAAAGACCTCATCTTGTAGCTATTTTGGTCGGAGATGATGGTCCAAGTCAAACCTATGTAAATGCAAAAGTTAAAGCTTGTGATCGAATAGGTTTTAAATCAACGCTTATTAAATTAAAGTCAACTATTTCTGAGGAAAAATTGCTTAACGAAATACATCATTTAAATAGAGATCATGATGTGGATGGGTTTATTGTCCAATTACCTTTACCTGACCACATAGATGAGTCTAAAGTTACGTTGGCTATCGACCCCAAAAAAGATGTAGATGGGTTTCACCCGATGAATGTGGGAAACATGACATTGGGTTTACCAGCTTTTTTACCAGCTACACCTAATGGAATTATTGAATTGTTAAAAAGATATGATATAGAAACGGAGGGTAAAAACTGTGTCGTAATTGGTAGAAGCAGCATTGTAGGAACACCAGTTAGTATATTGCTCTCTAGAAAAAGCAAAACAGGTAATGCCACAGTAACGCTTGCACACAGTAGGACAAAAGACCTACCTAGAATTTGTAAATCTGCAGATATAATTGTAGTGGCTATAGGAAGACCTTCGTTTTTGACAGAAGATATGGTTAAAGAGGGTGCTGTAATTATTGATGTGGGTATACATCGAATTAATGATGAAACTAAAAAGAATGGTTTTAGATTAATCGGAGATGTGGACTTTGATAATGTAGCCCCAAAAACATCCTATATTACACCTGTGCCTGGAGGGGTTGGTCCCATGACTATAGCGTCTCTTTTACTAAACACATATAAATCAACTTATGGAGAAGATAACTAAGATCTTAGTGGCAAATAGGGGCGAAATAGCCCTTAGGATCATGAAAACATGTAAAAAGTTAGGTATAAGTACAGTTGCTATTTATTCTGAAGCAGATAAGAGTGCTCCATTTGTGAAATTTGCAGACCAAAGTGTTCTTATAGGGCCACCGCCATCTTCCGAAAGCTATTTAAAACAAGATGATATTATAGAAGTAGCTAAAAATTTAAATGTAGATGGTATACACCCAGGCTATGGTTTTTTGTCAGAGAATTCTTCGTTTGCCCAAAAAGTGATTGATGCAGGGATAAAATTTATCGGACCGTCAGGAAAATCCATCGAAATTATGGGTGATAAATTATCTGCTAAAAAGGCAGTTT
>CAZJVX010000009.1:0-15684 GCA_964549345.1 uncultured Flavobacteriales bacterium
GCTAGACTACACCCTAGCTTTGCAAACTCTGAGGGTTGAATGGAAAATCCACCAAATTGAAACCAGGATTTTGCCCCTTTAATGGCTGGCATGAACATTACTATAATCAACAACACAATAACTACAGAGTATATGATATAGGAGCTGTTTTGAATAAAATTTCCCTCAATTAATAAAATTAAAGTTCCTAATAATACCGAAATTATTATCCAAATCATTTGCTTTCCATAACTATGAGACCAGAAAGAATTATCTTGTTCATAACCTAAAAAACTACTAGAATAAATAGTGAAATAACCAAATGCTATTAAGCTAATACATAAAACCAATAGGTATTTATCAATATTCTTCCATATGGATAAGTTTCTATATATCAAAACGTGAAATCTGTATTAGGGTGAAGTATTGTGGCTTCTTTAATATTATTCATTTTTTTAACCCCATTTTTGCTTAAATTTCCTTTTAAATAGTATTCCATCATTACACTTGAAATTGGAGCAGCCCACTTACTACCCCATGTACCGTATTCCACGTAAACTGAAATTGCTATTTTAGGGTCTGATTTTGGTGCAAAAGCAATAAAAACGGAGTGATCATTAAATGTTTTATTTTCCACTGTTCCTGTTTTGCCACAAACACTAATACTGTCTATTTGTGCACTTCTTCCAGTACCGCTTTCAACAACAAGTTGCATAGCATCAATAACCGTTTGAAAATGTGATGAATCTACACAGGTTTTTTGCTTTAATGAAAAATTATTTTGAATATTTTCTTTACCGATTTTTTTGACCAAATGTGGTACATAATAATAGCCCTTATTGGCAATAATAGCGGCAAGATTAGCCATTTGAATAGGTGACACCCCTATTTCACCTTCTCCAATGCTGTTAGAATAAATAGTACTAAAAGCCCATCTCTTTTTTCCATACCATTTATCATAAAATTCAACATTGGGAACAAAGCCTCCTTTTTCTTCAGGTACATCAACTCCGAGAGGTTTACCAAAACCGAATGTTTTTACCATTTCTCCCCATTTTTGTAGCCCTTTACTACTTTCTTCAAAGTAATTATCAAATCTTTTAGATAAAATCAATCTTTTATAAACTTCCAAAAAATAAGGGTTACAACTATGCTTTATGGCTTTCTTAAGTGAGGTTGGTTCTTCGTGGTAGTGACAACCAATTTTATTTTTATTACATGCAATTGAAGTGTTTTTATGTATTACACCCGTTTGTAATGCAATTAAGCTTTGAACCAATTTAAAAATAGATCCGGGCCTGTAATTATCATTGTAAACAGGCCTATTGATGAGAGGCTTTAAGCTATCGTTGGATTTTAATTTCGTATAAGATTCGACAAATTTTTTACCTGTTAAAATAGATGGATCATAACTTGGAGAAGATACCATACAGAGAATCTCGCCCGTATTAGGTTCAATTGCTACTATAGATCCGATTTTATTTATCATTAACTCTTCCCCCAATTTTTGTAAGTGTGCATCAATTGTGGTATGAATATCTTTCCCTGGTGTTGCAGGATTCTTATCTATGGTTTCCACTTTATTTCCTGCGTAATCTCTTAAGTAATTTGCATCACCTCTTTCGCCTCTTAATTCTTTCTCATATACATTTTCAATTCCTGTAATACCAATAAAATCATTTTTAGAATAGAACAAATCTCCTTGAGTCTTAAACTTATCCAATTGAATTTGACTAATTCTTCTTATATAGCCCAATAAGTGAGCGCCTGTTTTTAATGGATATCCCCTGTCCGTTTTTGACTTACCTTGAACAGCCTCTACCTTTGACAATAAAGGAGCAATTTTAGCAAACTCCTCTTTGCTTAGAGACTCAAACATTACAGAAGATTTGTATGGCACGTTATATCCTGTAGACGCTAATTGAATTTTTTCTCTTAATTCTTCTTTTGTAATTTGAAAAATATCACAAATTAAACTTGAATCTTTTTCTTTAACCTTTACAGGAAGTATATAAATGTCATAGACATTTTCTGCCCCTACTAATAACTCTTTATTTCGATCGTATATAAATCCTCTAGGAGGCTGCAAGTTTTCTTTTATGAAGCTAATTTGCTCAGCTCTTTTGGACCACTCTTTGTCAATAACCTGAATATAGAGCAACCTTAATGAAAAAATCAAACTGATAGCAATAATTACTAGGATGATCACCCATCTTCTATTTTGATACGGATCCATCTATTTATTAGAAGTAAAAATAAATTCAAACAAAATCAATATGGCTAAAGCAAATATGGAATTAATAAGGGCTTTGATTAATAAAGAGAACAAATGAACAAACGAAAACTGCTCGACTAAGTAAAATAAAGCATGGTGAAAAAAAAGTACAATACCATAATAAAACAAATACCTTAGTATACCAATATTGAAAAGATTCAACTCAATATTATCATCGAAATCTTCTCTAGCAGAAATTAAATTTAAAATTCGAGACCTTAAAAACGTAACTAAGAGCAACACACTTATATTTAGACCAATTGTATTTCTAAACACATCTACTAAAAACCCCACGATAAATGCAAAAATTAATAGTTCAATTACTGTAGTTTCTAGTTTTCTTTTAAAAATAACATATGAGAAAATAAGAGGTGTAAAAAAAGATGAATAAGTTCCTAGATCAATTACATCTATGACAAATAACTGAAAGAAAAGTAATCCTATTACCCAGTAAATGTGTTGAAAAGAATTACTCATTTTTTTGAATTTCAATCATTTCAGATCTAAGGTTATTTTTAACCACAAACCCGACATGAATATTTGAAAAATCTTCTACAAGCTCTACGATTATTACCTTTTTTTGAGCTTCTTGATCTTTCTCAATTTTCACTACCTTACCAATTGGAATTTGACTAGGAAAAATACCATCAGAACCTGTTGTAGTAAACAAATCATTTAAATTTACTTTTGCGTATATGGGAATATTATTTATTGTGGCTGTTCGGTAGTCATTAATGCCCTTTTCCCAACTTAAATCACCCCAAGAGTTTGATGCGTTATGAATAACTGATAATTTAAAATCAGCATTAATTACAGGAAGTACGTTTGCATAATGCGCAGATACATTTACAACCCTTCCAATTATTCCTTTTGTTCCTTTAAACCCCATCTCAGTTTCAATACCATTTATACTACCCTTGTTAATCAAAATGTGATTTTCAGAAAATTTGAATTGTGATTGAATGATGGTGGCTTCTTGAAATTTAAAGGCTTTTACAAACAAGCTATCACCAGACTTGACAAAGTTTTTTCCTAATAAAATCTCCTTATTCAATAGCATTTCTTTTAAAAATGCATTTTCATCTGCTAATTGCTTGTTTATTTCCGTCAAATTGAAATAAGAGTCTATTTTGTTTTTCCAGTTCCATATCGTGGAAGTGATAAAGTTACTAGAACTTATGTAGGTGCTATGATGGTAGGTATTTTTCCAGCTAAATAAAAAACTGATGGCAATAAATTCTAAAAACAGAAAGAACAGAAAATTTCTATATTTCTGAATTAATAGAATTAGATTCCTCATATAAAATCAAGTTTATCCCTTAATCAGAAATTGAAATTTATCGATATTTTTTAGAGCAATGCCCGTTCCTCTAGCCACTGCTCTTAACGGATCTTCAGCTATATGTACTGGCAATTTAGTCTTTTTAGAAATCCTTTTATCTAATCCACGTAGCATGGAACCCCCACCAGCTAAATAAATGCCAGTTTTATAAATATCAGCAGAAAGCTCAGGTGGTGTCATCTCTAGTGCACTTAAAATAGCTTCTTCAATTTTAGAAATGGATTTATCAAGTGCATGCGCAATTTCTTTAAAAGACACATATATCTCTTTAGGAATACCTGTCATTAAATCTCTTCCTCTGACAGCATAGTCTTGAGGAGGATTTTCAAGGGTGTCTATAGCTGCACCAACCTCTATTTTGATTTGTTCAGCTGTTCTTTCACCAATCAAAATATTATGCTGTCTTCTCATGTACTCTTCAATGTCACTAGTAAAATCATCACCAGCAACCCTAATGGACTTATCGCACACTATTCCACCCAAAGCAATTACTGCAATTTCAGAAGTCCCACCCCCGATGTCGATAATCATATTTCCCATTGGCTCTTCAACATCTACTCCAATTCCTATAGCTGCAGCCATAGGTTCGTGAATTAAGTAAACTTCCTTGCCTCCAGCATGTTCAGCAGAATCTTGGACCGCTCTTTTTTCAACTTCAGTAATTCCTGATGGAATGCATATAACCATCCTCATGGATGGCTGAATAAATTTAGATCCGCCTTTCATCATCTTGATCATACCACGGATCATATGCTCTGCAGCTTGAAAATCGGCAATTACTCCGTCTTTTAATGGACGGATGGTTTTTATATTTTCATGAGTCTTTCCATGCATTTGCTGCGCTTTTCTACCAATAGCAATCACTTTAGCAGTAGTTCTATCCATTGCCACTATAGACGGTTCGTCAACTACCACTTTATCATTATGAATAATAAGTGTGTTAGCTGTTCCCAAATCAACTGCTATTTCCTGCGTAAATACATTAAATATTCCCATAAAAATTAATGTTTAAAGTGTCTAACACCTGTAAAAACCATAGCCAAGTTATTTTCATCACAATAATCAATTGATAATTGATCTTTCAATGAACCACCTGGCTGAATAACAGCATTTATACCCTCATTTCCTGCAATTTCCACACAATCTGGAAATGGAAAAAAAGCGTCCGATGCCATTACCGCACCATTAAGGTCAAACCCAAAAGATTTAGCTTTATGTATAGCCTGCTTCAATGCATCTACTCTTGATGTTTGACCAGTACCACTTGAAAGCAATTGTTGGTCCTTGGCTAACACAATAGTATTGGATTTAGTGTGTTTTACCAATTTATTTGCAAAAAATAAATCACCTAATTGACTTTTAGTTGGATTTTTTTTGGTTTTAGTCTCAAATGTGCTGATTTCTTCGGTTGAGCTGTCTCTTTCTTGAATCAAATTTCCGTTTAAACATGATCTCGAAATTAAACCTTCAAAACGATTCATTTTTTGTTCCAGAATAATTCTGTTCTTTTTTGACTTTAATAATTCTAATGCATCCTCACTGAAGGAAGGAGCAATTACGATCTCACAAAATAACTTATTAATTTCTTCAGCAGTTTGAAAATCAATGATTCTATTTGCAATTAAGACTCCGCCAAAAGCAGATATTGGATCTGATTCAAGTGCAGACTTATAGGCATCAAGAAGTGTTTCTCTAGAAGCAAATCCACATGCATTATTATGTTTAAGTATTCCAAAAGTAGCAGAGCTATCATCAAAGTCAGCCATCAACATGACTGCAGCATCGATATCTAACAAATTATTGTAAGAAATAGCTTTTCCGTGCAACTGATTGAAAACATCATTCAAATTTCCCTGAAACCATCCTTTTTGATGAGGATTTTCCCCATATCTTAATGCTTTTTTTTCAGTCTCAGGAGACAAATATTGATTAATAGATGAGTCATATTTAGTAGTTAATTTAAAACCTAAAAACGCAAACTTCTTACGATCGTCTAGTGACGTTTTTGGTCCGTTTTTTGAAATAATATCAACTAATGTTTTGTAATCACTTTTGTGGGAAATAACAGTGACATCCTCGTAATTTTTGGCAGCTGCTCTTATTAGAGAAACTCCACCAATATCTATTTTTTCAATTATATCATTATGAGAAGCTCCTGACGAAACTGTTTTTTCAAATGGATATAAATCCACAACAACCAAATCTATTTCTGGAATTTCAAATTCATTTAATTGTTTGCCATCTTCCTGATTTTCTCTTCTGCTAAGTATACCTCCAAAAACTTTAGGATGTAATGTTTTTACTCTTCCACCTAAAATGGATGGATAACTTGTTATATCTTCAACAGGAGTGACAGTAATGCCTAAAGATTCGATATACTTTTGTGTTCCTCCTGTAGATATTATTTGGACATCGTGTTGACTTAACGCTAATACTAATTCATCTAGACCGTCTTTTGAGAAAACGGAAATAAGTGCGGATTTAATTTGTTTTAGTTCTGACAATTTAATTTGTTTAAAATGATGGCAATTTTAAAAAGAATCTTTCTATTAAATCGTCATTAGTAATGTATGTTGAAAACTATTTTTGATTTTGTTCAAAAAAGAGAACAAATTTATCTTTTCAAAAACTAGTTGTTATAAATTAAGTTCGCTTTAATTTTTGCTTTTTTTACACAATCGCTAACAGAAATTCCATCAAAAAAATTTCCTGTTATGTGAAAATTTTGATTATTACTTTCAAATTTATTTATCTCTTTTATTATCATCCCTTGATCCAAGTTGTATTGCGGAATACCATTAGTCCATCTATAATGATTGCTATACAAAATTTCACCTTTATAATTTATTAAATCTTTAAGTTCGTTAAAAATAATTTTATTTAATTCTCTACTTTCTTTGAAACACAACTCTTTTTGTCTCTCTCCTCCAACTAAAACTGTATAAAGTTCGGTGTCATGGGGGGATACATGAGAAAAAATTTGACTACTAAATAAAATCCCTAGGAAATTTTTATTATCTGATGGTTTGGTTAGAATTCCAAATCCTTTTTTTAAATTGTGTATATGTTTTTTGGAAAGGCCATAATGAAATACATCAATTGGATTATAAACTACATTTTGTAAAACTTTTACAAGTTGTTCATCCCAAACAAACCTTTCTAGGGCATATGCAGGAACTGCACTAATTATTTTTTCACAAACAAAAATTTGTTTGTTTGTAATTACTTTGTAATGGTTTTTGTTTTTTTCAATCTTAAGTACTGGACAATTTAGTAATATGTTATTTTCAATATTCTTAGATACTTTTGATATCAACTCATTTATTCCATTGGGAAGGTTGAACGACTTAATTTTTTTATTTTTTCTTTTAATCAAACCTATTAAAACACTTCCATAATTTTGTTCTAACTCCCACAGTAATTTCAGAGTATACTTCGCACTCATTTTATTTGTGTCTCCGGCATAAACACCTGTTAAAAAAGGTTCTATTAGTTTATCATGGAATTCTCTGCCGAAACGTTTAGTAATGAAATTTAAAACAGTCACATCTTTATTATGCTTTTTAAAAAATGGTTCTGCTAGCATTCTAAATTTGGCTTTTGCCGAAATTAGTGGTGACTTAATAAAACTTTTGATATCTAATGGAATATTAGTTATCTCATTGTGATTTAATACATAACGATTTTGGCTAGTTAGTTTTGATGGATAAATAACATCTTCCCATAATCCACAATCCTTCACTAGCTCAATGATTGCTTCGTTATTTAACAACAATGTGTTAGGCCCATTTTCACATATAAAATTATCCTCTTTTACGGTTTGAAGTATACCTCCGAGTTTATTTTTTGCTTCCAATAATAGGAAATCATCTGTTTTTTTAGCTAAAAAATGAGCTGAACTCAATCCAGAAATACCAGACCCTATTATTATAGTTTTTACTTCTGAAACAGGCATTTATTCTTTGAAATATAAATTTGAAAATCTAATTTCAACTTAAATGGAAAATAATATATTCTTAACAAAAACTAATTTTCATTTATGATTATACAATTGTATATTCGCAAACTTTATTAAAAATTACTCATGGCAATTATAGGAAAAATTAGGGAAAGATCAGGCTTATTAGTCACAATGGTTGGTCTTGGTCTTGTATTATTTATTTTCACCCCTCTTTTTGATGGAACAATACCTTGGTTTTCAAACCAAAATGCAAATATCGGATTATTCAACAATAATAATATTGACTCTAAAACATGGGGTTATTATCAAATAGAAAACCTCGCCTCTAGAAATTTTCCTAATGCAAACGAGGATGAAATTAAATTCAGAGCATGGTATCAGATGATATCTGATACTATTTATAACATTGAGTTAGGAAAAGTAGGAATTGGAGTAACCAGCTCAGAATTAAATGAAGGCATCCTAAATAGTCAAAATCCTCTACCCTCACAATTCAAAGAGCAATTTGTAGAAAATGGTGTTTTTAATCAAGAAAGATTCGGAGAAGAAGTTTTTGAATTAAGGAAAAGATTGCAAAACGAACCAGATCCAAATTACATTTTAAATATCAAAAATAATTTTGAAATACCTCTGCAATTCGATAGAAAACTAGCCAAGTATCGATCAATGCTAAAATATGGCTTACTAGGAACAGTACAAGAAGGAAAGAAATTAAACTTTGAAGATAATACCGTAGCTAACATCAATTATATTTTTGTGGATTACAATCAAATTCCAGACAGTGTGGCAGTAATAACAGATGAAGATCGTAAAAATTACTTTAACAGTCACCGATATGAAAAGAAATGGAAACAAGAAAATGATGTTTCGGTTTACGACTATGTGGTAATTAAATTTGAACCTTCACAGGAAGATATTGAATATTACACGTCATCTATGGAGTCATTAAAAACAAGTTTTAAAAATACCGATGATGATTCTGTGTTTGTTGCAGAAAATGCTGAATCGCCAATGTTTATCGAATCCCAATATGGCCCAAGACCATCTGGAATATACAGCGACCAACCTTACAGAGGGGGTAGATTTTCCTCATTTATAGACATACAAATTGATGAAGCATCTGAGGGAGATGTAATAGGTCCATTTGTACATCAAGATAAAGTTAATTTGGTTAAGATTTATGAAACTACAGAAGAAGAACAAGCTAAAGTCAGACATATTCTGATTACATCCAAAGAAGGAGATGAAGATGACGCAGCAAATAAAAGATTAGCAGATAGTATCCTATACGCTGTGAAAAGAGATTCTAGTAAATTTACTGAGCTAGTTCAAAAATATTCTGATGATCCTGGTTCTGTTCCTAATGGAGGAGTTTATTCTTGGTTTCCAAAAGGTCAAATGGTTCCTGAATTTGAAAATTTCAGCTTTGAAAAAAGAATTGGCTCAACGGGTGTAGTAAGAACAAATTATGGTTTCCACGTGATCCAAGTTTTAGGAAGAAAAATAGGAACACAGAAAAAAATAGCTATTGTTGATGAATCCATCATGGCTAGTTCAAGCACACAAGATTATTTCTATGACTCCATAGCGGTTAACTTTTATATGAATGCAGATTCAGCTGGCCTGAGAGCTGCTGCTGATGATTATGGATATGAAGTAAGATCATCAGGTGATGTGCCATTAACGTATTTTAAAAACAATAACTTTAAATATCTAAAAAGAACAAGCCAGAACAATCTCTACGGACCAGTAGACTTAAATAGAAAATTATTTATAGCAAAATGGGCTTTTAATAGTGAAGTTGGCGATATCATGGAACCTGATTTTATTTCTCATAACCAAATAGTAATTGCTCAATTAACCGAAAAAATTGAAGGAGAAAATGATCAATTTAATAACATAAAGGGGTTAATGGAGCCCTCAGTCATTAATAAGAAAAAAGCTGATTACTTTAAAACAAATAATAATATTAGTAACAGTTCTAATCTAGACTCGATTGCTTCATCCTTAGGATATGCATTACAAACAAATAGTGTAAAATACAGTGATATTAATATTGGAAATAACCAAAACACTTTA
This sequence comes from uncultured Flavobacteriales bacterium, assembly GCA_964549345.1. GTDB lineage: Bacteria > Bacteroidota > Bacteroidia > Flavobacteriales_D > Parvicellaceae. The sequence goes on from CAZJVX010000009.1 coordinate 9,637, forward strand.
TCAGAGCCCAAGGTAATTGCCAACATATTTAATTTAACACCTAATACTGTTTCACCAATTATTGAAGGAAAGCAAGGAATTTACATTGTAAAGCTGAATAGTTTAAATGATGCTTCAATATCCTCAGAAAATGTAGATGAAAAGTCTAAAAAAATAGAGAGTGATTACAGGAATCAAGTGGACCAAGGGTATTATTCTTCTCTTTTAAGAGCTTACCAAGTCGAAGATAATAGAGCAGAAAATTTAGTGAAATACAACTAAATTCCTCTAGATTACTTTCAAGAATAATTTAGGAACAAAACTTCAGTAATTTTTATATTATACCACTCAAGCGTTTATACTTCTGATTCTGTTTAGGGTAATGCGGATTGGTTAAACTAAAAAAGATTTTATTCTTTCTAGACTCCTGTATTGCAATGATTCTAAAATATGGTTCATATGGATTGAATTCGACCCTTCCATATCCGCTATTGTTCTTGATACTTTTAAAATTCTAACATATCCTCTAGCAGTAAGATTTATTTGCTTTCCAATTTTGATTAAAAATTGTTTCCCCTCATGATTTAATTCACAATATTTTTTCAGTTCCGTAGAATTCAATAATGCATTTGTTTTTCCTTGCCTTTCATATTGAACATTCCTTGTTTGAACCACTCGCTTCTTAATCAATTCACTTGTTTCATTCATTTCACCAGGTACTGTAAGATCTTTAATTGGAACAGGGTCTACTTCTATTTGAACATCAATCCTATCTAGAAGAGGCTTACTTAATTTTTCAAGGTATTTAAATACTTTCTGTTTTGAGTACATACTATTTTCTTCGTAATAATTTCCTGCTGGAGACGGATTCATGGCTAATACTAGCATGAATTTAGCAGGATAAGTACAAGATTTTAAAGCCCTTGAAATCGTAATTTCTCGGTTTTCTAATGGTTGCCTGAGTACTTCAACTACACTTCTTTTAAATTCAGGGAATTCATCCAGAAATAAAACCCCATTATGTGCAAGCGACATTTCACCAGGCATCGGATGAGATCCTCCTCCAACTAAGGCAACATCTGAAATGGTATGATGTGGACTTCTAAATGGAGGAGCAGAAATAACCCCATTATTTTTGCCAATTATTGAGTAAATTCTTGTAGTTTCAATTACTTCTTTTTGAGTTAACGATGGTAAAATAGATGGAATTCTTTTAGCAAGCATGGATTTCCCAGAACCTGGAGGTCCAATCATTAACGTATTGTGTTCACCTGAAGCTACAATTTCTAATGCTCTTTTAACAAAATGTTGTCCCACTACATCTGAAAAATCACTTTTATTTTTTTTATTCTCTATTACAAGGGCAGATGATATAGAAGGTTGGAATTGATTACCATTTATCATGGATATAAGTTCACTTAAATGAGATACAGCAATGACATCAAGATCACTAATAAACTGCGCTTCATCTTGATTTTCTTTAGGGATAATTACTCCCTTTAACCCCATTTCTTTTGCTTTTATAGCCATTGGCAGTACTCCTTTTATTGCCTTTATACTACCATCCAAAGACAACTCTCCCATCACTAAATATTGATCAATTGATGTGAAATTCAATTGACTGGTTGCAAGTAATATTCCAATAGCAATAGGCAAATCATATGCACTACCTTCCTTTCTAATATCAGCAGGAGCTAGATTGATAATGATATGTCTTACAGGTAACGAAAGACCATTATTTTTTAACGCTGCAGAAATCCTATAATGACTTTCTTTTACTGCATTATCTGGGAGTCCAACCATATAAAATTTGGCACCTCTTTCAACGTGAACTTGAACTTCTACTTTGATTCCTTGTATGCCATCAACGGCACATGCAATAATTTTTTCCATGACTTTTTTATCATCAAAGGAAATTTCTTATTACATATTTTATTTACGTTCAATAAAACCTACGGCATCAGATAGAGCATCAAGAGTATGGTCTAAATCTTCATAAGAAATAGCATCATTTAGGAAGTAACTTTCATATGCACTTGGCGGTAAGTAAACTCCGTTAGCTAACATGGCATGAAAATACCTTTTAAAATATTGATTATCTCCTTTCTTTGCTGATGTAAAATCTATAACAGGGTCATTTGTAAAATGGAGAGACATCATTGAACCAAGTTGATTTACTTGAAATGGTAATTCAGAATTTTTTAATCTTTCTTTAAGACCCTTACTCAAGTAGGTAGTTTTTTCATTTAATGAAGCAAATACATTTGGATTTTGCTGTAAGTATGTTAACATGGCAAATCCGGCTGACATGGCAATTGGATTTCCACTTAACGTACCTGCTTGGTAAACCGGTCCCTCAGGAGCCAAAAAATCCATAATTTCTGACCTTCCTCCAAAGGCTCCAACAGGAAGCCCCCCTCCAATCACCTTACCATAAGTAATTAAATCCGCATCAATGGACAATAATTCCTGAGCTCCACCTAAGGCTAACCGAAACCCTGTCATTACCTCATCGAAAATTAACAGAGAATCGTTTGATAGACATATTTTTTTTAACTCGCTAATGAAGTTCTGCTTTGGTAAAACACAGCCCATATTTCCAGCTACAGGTTCTATAATAATAGCCGCAATTTCATTTTTATTTTTTTCAAATAATTGAATTACTTGATCAATATTATTATACTCGGCTAGTAATGTGTCTTTAGCACTGGATTTTGTAACCCCTGGGCTATTTGGCATTCCAAATGTAGATGCACCACTTCCAGCTTCTATTAAAAATGGGTCAGCATGCCCATGATAACAGCCTGAAAATTTAATGATCTTATCTTTCCCCGTAAAGCCACGTGCTAGTCTAACTGCACTCATGCATGCTTCTGTACCCGAATTAACAAATCTTACTTTATCCACGTTTGGTGCCAGTTCAACTACCAATTCGGCCATTTTCGTTTCCAGGTCAGTAGGAATACCATATGATGTTCCTTTATAACTTTGTTGATTAATAGCTTCGATAACGGATTCGTGAGCATGACCTAGAATTAAGGGCCCCCATGAAGATATGTAATCAATATATTTATTATTATCCTCATCAAATAAGTAAGCGCCTTTTGCCTTTTTAATAAAAATCGGATCGCCACCTACAGACTTAAAAGCTCTAACTGGTGAATTTACCCCTCCGGGTATTACTTTTTTAGCCTCAATAAAAAGTTTCTTAGATCGTTCATTTAACAAATTCAACATTTTTATAACTCCGATTTTAATTCAACTATATTTGCACTTTAACCAAAACAATTCGAATATCGTGACTAATTGGGAATTTTCTTTAGACTGTGCAAAAAAACTTGACCAAAATGATAAGCTTAGTCACTTTAGAGATAAATTTCACTTTCCTACATTTAGTGATAAGCGTCCGATCTATTTTACTGGAAACTCGCTAGGTCTTCAACCTAAGTTGACTAGAACTTATATAAACAGAGAATTAGATGAATGGGCTAAATGGGGAGTTGATGGACACACTCGTGCGGAAAGACCATGGATGCCATATCATGAGCTTTTTACAGATAAAATTGCGAGGTTAGTTGGGGCAAAACACAGTGAAGTAGCGGTTACTCATAGTTTAACCACAAATCTACATTTATTGATGGTGTCTTTTTTCAATCCGAAAGGAAAAAGATGTAAAATCTTATGTGAAAAAAAAGCATTTCCAAGTGATCAATATGCACTACAAAGTCAATTGCAATTTCACGGTTTAAATCCTAAAGAAAACTTAATTGAAGTTGAGCCGAGAGTTGGAGAGCATACAATAAGAACTGAAGATATTATCTCTATAATTGAGGATCATGAAGATGAAATTGCAATGATCATGATTGGCGGAGTTAACTACTTTACAGGACAAGTTTTTGACATGCAAAAAATCTCAAAAGCTGGTCATAAAATTGGTGCTAATGTAGGTTTTGACTTAGCCCACGCAGCCGGAAATATTAGCTTGAAACTAAATGAATGGAACGTAGACTTTGCCACTTGGTGTTCTTATAAATATTTGAACTCTGGACCTGGAGGGGTTAGCGGTTATTTCATTCACGAAAGGCACGTATCAAACGAAAACATTCCAAGATTTGCAGGTTGGTGGGGACATAATAAAGAAGATCGTTTTAAGATGCCAGATACTTTTTCTCCTATCCCCACTGCAGAAAGTTGGCAACTTTCAAATGCTCCAGTTATATCAATGGCTGCACACCTAGCTTCACTAGAAATATTTGATGAGGCAGGATTTGAAAATTTACGAGCAAAGAGTATTGAACTGACCAACTTTTTAGCATTTGTTATTGACGAAATTAATAAAGAGGTTAGTATTAATCTAGAAGTAATTACGCCAAAGGAAGAAAACGATAGAGGATGTCAATTATCAATTGTGGCACACGGAGCAGAAAGAAAACTCTTTAACCAACTGACTGCAGAAGGAGTCGTTTCAGACTGGAGAGAGCCTAATGTCATAAGGGTTGCACCTGTCCCACTCTATAACAGTTTTGAAGATGTATACCGTTTTGGTGAAGTTTTAAAACAAGCATTAAAAATTTGATGGAAATTAATTCAAATATTAAATTGTATTTATTGTTGATCGGCATAATGGTGATAGGACTGTTTGTTTGGAGGTTTTCAACAACCCTATTTTCTAGATTCAATAAATCTTCAGACAGTATTTTTGATCAATCAGCATATAGAAAAAGATGGAAAAAAAAGTAATTATTGTTGGAGCAGGACTTGTTGGTTCATTATGGGCAGTATATATGGCAAAAGCTGGATATAAAGTGACTATATATGAAAGACGACCCGACATTAGAAAAGCAGAAATCTCTGCAGGAAAATCGATCAATTTAGCCCTTTCCCATCGGGGATGGAAAGCAATAAGAAATGCGGGGGTTGAAGAGGAAGTGAAAAAAATTGCCATTCCCATGTCTGGTCGAATTATGCACGATACCGATGGACAGCTTACTTATCAGCCATATGGAAAAAAAGATGAAGCCATCTACTCCGTATCAAGAGGTCATTTAAATGCCATCATGATGGATATTGCTGAGAATAAAGGACGGGCTACTATTCACTATAATCATCAATGCACTGGAGCAGATTTAGACAATGGTATCGTTCAATTGAGGGACTTAAAAAATAATAGAGAATTTGAAGATTCAGCTGACTTAGTTTTTGCAGCAGACGGTGCTTTCTCTGCAGTGAGATATAACGCTATGCAAAAAGTAGATCGATTTAATTATAGTCAGTTTTACATTGAAGATGGTTATAAAGAATTGCTCCTTCCTGCCGATGAAAATGGAAATTATCAAATAGAAAAAAATGCTTTACATATATGGCCTAGAGGCCGATTTATGTTAATTGCATTACCAAATGAAGACGGTTCATTTACTTGTACGCTATTCATGCCCTACGATAACCATGAATATGCCTTTAATGACCTGGATTCAGATGAAAAAATAAATGTGTTCTTTAAAACCATATTCCCTGACTTTCATGCACTTATGCCTAATTTGATTGAAAATTGGCACCAAAACCCGCTTTCTTCACTTTCTATTGTAAGATGCTACCCTTGGACAATGGGTAAATTTGCTTTAATGGGTGACTCTTGTCATGCCACAGTTCCTTTTTATGGACAAGGAATGAATGCAGGATTTGAGGACTGTACGGTAATGTGGGAGTTATACAATCAACATCAAAATTGGGGTGAAACGTTCAAGGCTTATCAAAAAACAAGAAAAGCAGATGGAGATGCATTACAAGATCTTTCCTTACATAATTACTATGTAATGAGAGATCATGTAGCTAATGATGATTTTTTATTGCAGAAAAAAATCGAAGCTAAATTGCATGAAAAACATCCTGAAAAGTGGATACCATTATATAGTCAAGTTACTTTTAGCCATATACCTTATTCAAAAGCTATAGCCCAAGGAAAAAAACAAGACTTAATTATGAAAGAAATCTTAAAGGACCCCTCCATTCATGAAATTTGGGATTCTGAAGAAATTGAACATAAAATACTTTCTAAATTATGAAGTTTGG
>CAZJVX010000009.1:15784-23797 GCA_964549345.1 uncultured Flavobacteriales bacterium
GGAGGAGGTAATATTTTCAACTACATGGACTATGGAATTAGCTATAAAAAATTATCAGGTAGTGAAGTAGTAAAGTCATCAGGTTACAAGACTGTTTTTAAAAAAAGGTATTTAAGCTTTAATTATAATATTAATAACATTTATCAAATCAACGACACGCGATTTTTACAAACCAGCTTAGGTGCCAATCTAGATTTAATGCTGTTTGAAAAACAACCTGCTCCAACACCGTTTAATACAGACCGATTGCTAATGTCTTTTCACATAAAACTAGGATATGGAATGAAATTTCAAAATAGATTATTTATAATTCCAACCCTAGAATCTCCTATTTTAAACCTGAAGCAATGGGAAAGTGGTAAATCAACATATGGCATCATGAACAGTAGATATAGACCCCTGCTACTTAAAGTTAGAATTTTGTGGCTTAAACGACCCGACAGAAGTGATTGTCCTCCTGTATATTTAAATCCAGAGGACAAATCAAGATATGATAGAAATTACATGCAATAATGAAAAATAACAGAAAAAAAGTTTCCGATTCCTTAGCCGTACAAACTAAAATGGTTCTTCCTAATGACACAAACCCTCTTAATACCCTATTTGGAGGAAGATTGTTAGAATGGATGGATGAAATAGCTAGTATTTCAGCTCACAAACATTGTGGGAGAGTGGTGGTGACAGCATCAATAAACAATGTGTCTTTTGATCAGCCCATATTCGCTGGTGAGATAGTCTCTTTGCACGCAAAAGTAAGTAGAGCTTTCAATTCTTCAATGGAGGTTTTTGTAGACGTTTTTGTAGAAAACCCTGATGGGAGCAGAAAAAAATGTAATGAGGCTATATATAACTTTGTAGCCATAGATCAAAACAGAAATCCAATTAGTGTACCTCCAATAGTTCCAGAATCTCAAGAGGAGAAAAATAGATTTGATTCTGCTTTAAGAAGAAAACAACTTAGTTTAGTTTTTGCAGGCAAACTAAAGCCTGAAGATGCAAATGAATTGAAATCAGTATTGTTCCCCAATCAATAAGTATGGAAGCTAAAAAATGTATAGAAATATTTAATCGTACCATTGATGATTATCATGTATCTGATCACATTGATGCAAGAATTATAAATCCTTTTCCACAAGAAAGTTTTGAGGCTATACTTTACCAAAAATGTTGGATAGACACAGTACAGTGGCACATGGAAGACCTCATAAGAAATCCTAATATTGATTCGGACAAAGGAATGAGTCTTAAGAGAAGAATAGATCTATCAAACCAAGAAAGAACAGACACCGTAGAAAATTTAGACGATTACTTCTACAATGAATTTAAGAAACAAGGTCATGAAAATTCCTCGTGGAATACAGAAAGTCCAGGTTGGGTATTAGATAAACTCTCCATTCTTTGCTTGAAAATTTTCCATATGAAAGAGCAAACGAAAAGAGAAGACGTAACTAAAGAACATATTGAAATTTGTCAACATAAATTAAACGTGCTTTCACAACAACAAGAAGATTTAAGCATTTCTTACCATGAACTTTTGGAAGACTATAAAAGTGGTAAAAAGGTAATTAAACTTTACCGTCAGATGAAAATGTACAATGACAAAAATTTGAATCCAGAATTATATAAAAACTCCTCTTCCAGTTGAATATTTTAATAATTAGATTTTCATCCCTAGGTGATGTGACATTAATAAGACCAGTACTTACAGCATTACACAAAAAATATCCAAAGGTTAAAATCACTTTACTCTCGGACAAAAACTTCAAAAATTTATTTGATTTCGATAATAGAATTCAATTTGTTGGTGTTGACTTTAAAAGCAAAGAAGGGAAAATTTTGAACTTAATCAATGAGGTAAACAAGTTAAATAAAGAAAGCAAATTTGATTTTATTTATGACTTACATGATGTCATCAGAACCAAGATTATTAGAAATTTATTTCCCTCTAACATTACTCGTGTTTTTGATAAGGGACGAAACGAAAAAAAGGAACTTATTTCAAAAAAGATAAAGATTAAAAAATTAAAACACACCTCTGTACGTTACCTTGACTGTCTGAAACGAGATTTCCCCTTAATACACTACAAAGATCTTCTAAGTCAAATACCTCCCCCAAAACAACCCTTACCAAAAACCATTGGGATAGCTCCATTTTCAAAACACCAAAGTAAAACTTGGCCTTTAGAAAGATACAATGAAATAATAGCATCTTTTAAAGACTATAACTTTATCATTTTTGCATTTGGAAATCAAGAACGAAATTTAGCTAAAGAAAAAATTAAATCAGGGAAGTTAATTGAGCAAAACCTGAACTTGAATGAGCAACTTGATTTAATGAATAAGCTTTCAGTGATGATTACAATGGATAGTGCAAATATGCATTTAGCCAGCCTCACAAATACTAATGTGATATCCATTTGGGGCTCTACTCACCCTTGTTTGGGTTTTGGGCCACTAAACAATGGAGAATATGTCATTAAAGCATTTGAAGATGAAGAGTTAAATAGGCCTTTATCTGTATATGGCAAAGTAAATAAACAAGATTTAAAAAAATCAAAAGAAAGGCTTGAGCATGTTTCCTCATACAAGGTTATTCAAACAATAGAAAAAGCACTCAGTGATTAAGCTTTCTCTAAGGAAAATGTAAAGCTCTCCATTATCTGATTACAAAGCAATTTATTACATGCTTGGTTTACTTGTTCTTTAGCACCTTCTTCATTATCTGCTTCAACAAATAATGTGATATGCTTCCCAATACGAACATTACTAATTTCGTTTAGACCAAGATTACTCATGCTTTGAGTTACTGCCTTACCCTGTGGATCTAGAAGCGCTTCTAAAGGCATAACATCTATACTTGCTTTAAATTTCATCTATTAAAGTTATTTAAAATTGAAAAAATGAAATACAAAAGTAAAATTATAGGTAATACTACAAATGGTTTTCCTAGTATTAATAAAGGTACTGTTACTAAAAATGAGGAAAATAAGATGATATACCTCCATTTATTTGCGTGGTAATCGGCTGATTTAAATTTAAATGAGACAAACTTAATTCTACTGACCATAGTGAAACTTAAAAAAATGGATCCTAAAGCATAGTGTATGGAATAGTCTAATAGTAGTGTGGGGTGATAAAGCAAATAAAGCGTAACTGATATAATGCAAAGAGCAAATGCTGGACTTGGTAACCCTATAAAGTCATCATTTTTTTCTTCTAAAATATTAAACTTTGCAAGACGTATTGCAGCGTTTACAGGAATTATACCCAGTAAAATTAAAAGGTAAATTTCATTTAACTCTAAAAAAGAATAGAATTCTTTCTGAACCATCTTAAAAACAATAATAGCAGGAGCAAAACCAAATGTAATAAGATCCGCAAATGAATCTAGTTGAGCTCCTAGAGGTGAATCTACATTTAACAATCTAGCCATAAATCCATCGAGCAAATCAAAAAATGCAGCAACTATAATTAGCAGTATAGAAACTTTAATTTCGTGCTGAAATGCAAAATAAATCGAACACCAACCACTTAATAAGTTTAGAGATGTAAATAGATTAGGTATGTGTTTTTTCATATTTATGTAAACTAAAATAAGCTAAACATCGTTTTACAGATTAGTTATAAGTAAAAAATTATACTTTACTTATCAATTAATCTTTAATTTTAAACCATGAAAAATCTATTGTTATGTATTGGGCTCATTTCCATTTTATCCTCTTTTGGACAAAATTTAAATGCCCCAAAGTACAGCAATGAGTTTTTAAATATAGGGATTGGCGCAAGAGCTTTAGCCATGTCTAACTCTGTTATTACATCAACCGAAGATGTAACAGCTGGATATTGGAATCCCGCAGGACTTACTCAAATTGATCAAGATCTGCAAATAGGCCTTATGCACGCGGAATACTTTGCTGGTATAGCTAAATACGACTACGGGAGCATATCCAAAAACATTGACGAGAATAGTGCAGCGAGTTTTTCTTTTATCCGCTTTGGAGTAGATAATATCCCAAACACAACTGAATTAATAGATGCTCAAGGCAATGTTAATTACGATAGAATATCCTATTTCACAGCTGCAGACATGGCATTTTTAATGAGTTATGGTAGGAAACTAAACGAAAATTTATCTATAGGAGGGACTGCCAAGATTATAAATAGAAAGGCTGGAGATTTTGCTAACGCGTGGGGGTTTGGATTTGATTTTGGAGCTAAATATCAACTAGACTCATGGAAATTTGCCATAATGGGTAAAGACATTACCTCCACTTTCAATGTATGGAATTATCATCTTGATGATGAAATGATAAATACTTTCGTTTTAACTGGGAATGAATTACCACAAAATGGAGTAGAATTAACATTACCCAGAATCATACTGGGGGCTAGTAAACTAGTTACATTTCCAAAAAATATTAGCCTTCTAACCGAACTTAATATAGACTTAACAACAGATGGAAATAGAAACGTTTTGATATCTGCGGACCCCATTTCAGCAGATCCTCATATTGGTCTTGAACTTAATATTAAAGATTTAATTTTTCTGAGATCCGGAATAGGTAATATCCAAACTTACACAGATAACACGAATAAAAGCGTATATACCATCCAACCTAATATTGGATTAGGTCTAAAGATTAAGGGAGTCAACATCGAATACGCCTTAACCGACATTGGTGATGCATCTGTTGCATTGTATAGTAACATTTTTTCATTAAAATTTGACCTTAACCCAAATTAAAATACGATATTTTGAACCCTTAATTCTTTGTGTCATATTTGCCTTTTTAAGCTCAGTTCCCAAGGCACAACAATATGGAAATGAATGGATTAATTACGGACAGCAATATTTGTATTTTCCTGTTGTTCAAACAGGTGTCCATCAAATAAATTTTTCAACTCTTAATACCAGCTTAAACTCTCTTGGTGTTAATTTAAATCAGATTAACCATGATCAATTTCAAATCTTTGGAAAAGAAAAGGAACTCTCTTTAAAGATATATGATCAAAATAATAATGGAATCATTGACTCGAGCGATCATATTGAATTTTATGCCACAAAAAATAACGGATGGATTGATCATTTGGCTTATGATACCATCACCAACATGCCAGATGAATATTACAGCTTATTTAATGACACTATTCAGTATTACCTAACCTGGAATAATAATTTCAATAACAAAAGGACTATTGATGAATCTGACATAAATTTCAATAACTATAATTCTAATAATTTTTGTTGGAAAAATAATGTAGTAAAATTCAACTCACAATATGTATTAGGAAGACAACAAAGCGGTTTATCTAGCCCTAAATATGAATTAGGTGAAGGGTGGGCTGGTCCCAGACATCAAAAAAATGGTTCTTACACGGAAAATATTTCTTCTAGTAATTACCAAAGTACTGGACCGGATGCATTTGGTAAAATCAACATAGTAACCGCAAACTCATCTTCAGCCAATCTCAATAATGAAAATCACAATACCCAAGTGTATATAAATAATGTTCTTTTTCATGACACTTCATACTATGGTTATGCTAGCCTACACCTTAACTTCGATATTCCAAATAATCAAATAAGCAATACAACTGCTGTAAAACATGCTATTTCAAGCATAGGTCAAGGAACGGATTATCAACACGTATCATCTATTTCTTTATGGTATCCTCATAATTTCAATTTTTCTAGTTATGATGAAATCTTATTTGGTTTAAGCCACACTGCAGGGCAAAAACAGCGAATCACTATAACCAATATGTTAAATGGATCATCAAACCCAAGAATATATTTTCTGGATGATATAAACAGGACTATTCCTTTAGTTAATAACAATAATAATTGGGAAGCTGTTATTCCACCTCCATCATCAGACAGCACCCTTATTTTCTTATTTGATTCTTCAAATACTGAAATTATAAACACCCTTTATCCTATCAATCAGAGTGGTTATTTTACGGATTATCAATCACTTCAAATTGATAGTGCCTACTTAGTTGTAACCCATAAAAACTTACTGAATTCAGCAAGAGCTTATGCGACATATCGTGCTGCCGATTATGATACGTTGGTTGTTGACATTGAAGAACTATATCATCAATTTGGCGGTGGTATTTTTAAAAATTCCATTTCACTAAAACGTTTTTTAAATCTCACTATGGACCAGTGGCCAAAATGGCCATCTCACTTGTTTTTGATTGGAAAGTCAGTTAAGCCTGCACCAGAGTCCTATGAGCCTGGTTCAAGAAAGGACACGACATCATATGCATTAAATTTAGTTCCTACTTGGGGGATGCCTGGATCTGATAATCATTATTCCACTGATATTTATTCAGGAAGTAGGTATTATCTAATTCCAACTGGGAGGTTAAGTGCCAGTTCAAACTTAGAAGTAACTAATTACCTACAAAAGATGATGGAACTTGAAGCCAATCAAGATCCAACTAGTTTATATTCAATTGCCAATAAGGAATGGCAAAAAAATGTACTGCATTTTGGTGGTGGATCTGACAGTGCAGAACAGGCATACATCAACAGTTGGTTAAACATATATAAGAATATCGTTGAAGATACTCTTTATGGAGGTCATGTCTATACATTCAATAAAGATCCATTCTCAAATGACATCAATAACAATGACTTTCAATTTGTACAATCTAAATTAGAAGAAGGAGTTTCTATCATTACCTTTTTTGGCCACTCTGGTTCCTCAATTGGATTTAGTCAAAACATTGATGCACCTGAAAATTGGAATAACTCCGGAAAATACCCATTAGTCATAGGTCTTGGCTGTTACACTGGTGATGTACATGGATTAGATAATTTTTCTTACGGTGAGAAAATCGTTGCCGCACCTAGTTCAGGAGCAATTGGATTTATTTCTACTAGTTCATTGGGGAAAATACCATATATAAATAATTATGCCGAAATTTTTTACGAGCAAATGAGTCCTTCTTTATATGGACGTACTATCGGTCAACAAATGGTGCAAACCGTAAGAATAATTGATAAACAAAATCAATCTACATATTGGAATCCTGCTTATGAATCTTGTTACAATGGTATGGCTTTACAAGGAGATCCAGCTGCTAAAACAAATTCACACTTAAATCCAGAATTAATTTTAGATGAAATAAGAACATGGTTTAAACCAGAACAAATTGATTTATCTGTTGATTCATTTGATCTAAATGTAGTAATTACTAATGTAGGTAAAGCATTTAATGATTCTGTAAGATTAGAAATACAGCAGTTTTTCCCGGATATGACAGACACTTTATACTCAAAGGATATCAAAGGGGTAAAGTTTAGAGATACTGTAGTTTTTCAATTGCCTTTAAAACCAGAAAAAAGTATTGGAATAAATGATTTCCGAATTAGTGTTGATCTCCCAATTTCAACTATCAATGAGCAATATGATGATTTCAACAATAACGAAATTTACAAAAGCGCCATTATTTCAACTAATTCATTAATACCTATTTGGCCATATCAATATAGTATAGTAGGTGATGATAGTGTAACATTAAAAGGGTCAACGATGAATCCCTTCGAATTAGAAAAAAGATATTTTTTTCAGATTGATACATCAAGATTTTATGACTCCCCTTTTTTAAAAGAACAAAATGTACTTTCAATAGGAGGAGTAGTTGAGGCAAGCCCATTAAATTGGATTAATCCAAATACAGGACTACAAGAAGCATTGATCTTAAATGACAGCAATGTCTATTTTTGGAGATGTGCAGTAGACAGTAGCGTTCTTGTGTGGAAAGAAAGATCATTTCAATACATACCCAATAAGTGGGGTTGGAGTCAAGCTCATTTCCACCAATTTACAGACAACTACTATACAAATATCCTGATAGACTCTAATGCAAGAACATGGAATTTTCACCCAACTAATTCGACTATCATGGTAGATAGTTATGTGAATTTCACTACAGGTGCTCAATGGCAAGGCACCTCTTGGAGACTTGGTGGAGATTTAATGGATTATGGAGGCTGGTTAT
>CAZJVX010000010.1:0-23004 GCA_964549345.1 uncultured Flavobacteriales bacterium
AAGGAGACAAGGTAATTGTCTTTAAAAAGAAAAGAAGAAAAGGATATGCGGTTAAGAATGGTCACAGACAAAGGTTAACCGAAATCTCCGTTCAAGAAATTGGTAAGAAAACTGCCCCTAAAAAAGCAGCTACTCTAAAAAAAGAAACGGTGGAGAAAAAAGCTGCTCCAAAAAAGACTGCTACTGCTAAAAAAGCAACATCTGCAAAACCAGTAGCAAAAAAAGCGGCTGCTCCCAAGAAAGCGGCCCCTAAAAAAGCGGCACCAAAAAAAGATAGTTAACCACTTAAAATAATTTAAAAATGGCACATAAAAAAGGAGTCGGTAGTTCAAAAAACGGAAGAGAATCAGAATCGAAACGATTAGGCGTTAAAATCTTTGGTGGCCAACTTGCTATCGCTGGAAATATTATAGTTCGTCAAAGAGGTACTAAACATTATCCTGGAGATAATGTAGGTATTGGAAAAGATCATACATTATTTGCTCTCAAAAATGGCGTAGTTGAGTTTAGAAAAAAAGCCAATAACAAATCTTATGTTTCGGTAACACCTATAGAAGGTTAAAACCATTAACATTTATTATTTAAAAGCGCTTTTAAAGCGCTTTTTTTGTATCTATATTTAGGAACTCAAACTCGATATCAAGAAATATGTTAGAAATTCAACGAATCAGAGAAAAAAAACAAGAATTAGCTGATAAGTTAATGAAAGTTCGAAATGCTGACTATTCAACTGAGCTTGAAAAGGCATTCCACATTGATGAGGAAAAAAGGAATATCCAACAAAAATTAGACAGTGCCAAGGCTACTTTAAATCAACTTTCATCTCAAATTGGCACATTATATAAACAAGGAAATACTTCTCTTGCCAATGAAACAAAGACAAAAACGAGCGATCTAAAAGAAGATATCAAGAAGATGAAAGATCGTTTTATCTCATTGGAAAAACAATTGAATGATGTTCTAATGCTCGTACCTAATGTCCCTAACGATCTTGTACCTGAAGGAATTAATGAGTCTGATAATGAACAAGTCTTTGTTTCCGATTACCAGGAACTTGGAAATGATCTTTTTCCACATTGGGATTTAGCAAAAAAATATAATCTGATTGATTTTGAACTTGGAGTTAAAATAACCGGAGCTGGTTTCCCAGTTTATATTGGAAAAGGTGCAATTTTACAACGCGCCTTGATTCAGTTTTTTTTAAATGAAGGAAATAAAGTAGGCTATAATGAGTTATTGGTGCCACACCTAGTAAATGAGGATTCAGGTTTTGGAACTGGTCAACTTCCCGATAAAGAAGGGCAAATGTATCATGTTGTAAATGATGATTTGTATTTAATCCCAACGGCAGAAGTCCCCATCACCAATGTTTACCGGGGTAATCTAATAGCACATGAAGATCTTCCCATTAAACACGTAGGGTACACACCTTGCTTTAGAAGAGAGGCAGGCTCATATGGAAAAGATGTAAGAGGACTTAACAGATTACATCAATTTGATAAAGTTGAAATAGTCCAAATAACGAGTCAAGAGAAGAGTTATGATACGTTAAATGAAATGAAAGATCATATTGAAGGTTTAATTAGGAAGTTGGGTTTACCATTTCGTATTCTAAAATTATGTGGAGGTGATTTAGGATTTACTTCAGCACTTACCTATGATTTTGAAGTTTTTTCAGTGGGCCAAAAAAAATGGTTGGAAGTAAGTTCAGTCTCTAATTTTGAGACTTTCCAGGCAAACAGATTAAAATTAAGGTATAGATCCCAAGTTGATAATAAACCTAAACTAGCTCATACCCTAAATGGTAGTGCTTTAGCATTACCAAGAATCTTGGCATCATTGTTGGAGTTTTATCAATCATCAGAAGGAGTAAAAATCCCAGATGTATTAGTGCCTTATACCGGATTTGAATGGATAAACTGAAAAGAATACGTCTGTTACTAACTTTATTTGTTTTTATATCTTTTTTTTCTTGTGAATCAAAAAGTGAATTAATTGTAAATGACTTATTGATACAAATAGAAAATCAGAAAAAGAAGTTAGATAGTATAGATTTAAACCAATTAGAAACAGCTTTTAATGCATTTCACTACAACATAAAAAACATTAATAGATGTGTAGATTCGTTCAGTTTGGAATTAGGAAGCACATTGAACTATTATAAAGGAATTAAAAAGATAAAACCTGGTGAATATGCAGTAAAGCATCACGCTATGGAATTAAAAATATCGAATCAGATAATACAATTAGAATGGTTAAGAAAAGATTTGAAAATGGATTTATTGCCTGTTGACTCTATTCCTATTTATATAACTTTAGAGGAAAGAAATGTAAATAACATATCCATGGATTTTAAAAGACATTATTATGATTACCAATATGTTATAAATTCACATGACTCTTTAGATTCATACTTTAAAAACATCATAGCAAAATCTTGTAATGGTGCGTTATAGGTTCATATTATTTAATGTATTTATTTTCATTAGTTTTTTTGGTTACAATCAACAAATAGATACCGATATAAAACTCGCCAATAGCTACTTTCAGGATGGGGATTTTGAAAAGTCCGTTATGTATTTTGAAAAATTAGAGCAAGAATCCAGTTTGT
The DNA here is from genome assembly GCA_964549345.1 of uncultured Flavobacteriales bacterium. Lineage (GTDB taxonomy): Bacteria > Bacteroidota > Bacteroidia > Flavobacteriales_D > Parvicellaceae. The sequence goes on from CAZJVX010000010.1 coordinate 2,612, forward strand.
TACCTAAAATTTATCATTATTACAGATCTGCACTAATGGAGCTAGGGAGGTATAAAAATGTGGAAAAACTATGTAAATCATATCTTAAATACTCTCCAGAAAGATTATCTATATATGTAGACTTAGGAGAGTTGTATAAGTACCTTGAAAATGACAAAAAATCAGAATCCTATTTTGATAAACCAATAGATCTAGTGAATGAATCATCTTCTTATGAAGTTATTTCAGAAGTAGGTATTTCATACGAACGCCACAATGATCTTTCTAGAGCGCTTACCCTTTACCAAAAGGCTAATAATTTAAACAAAGAAAATCCATTTGTATTTCATACCAAAATGGCCAATGTATTGAGCAAGCAAGGCCAATATCAACAAATGATAAACTTATATTTAGAATTATTAAAAGTGAATGAAAGTTATCTTTTAACGGTTCAAAGTGGATTGTCAAACCACATTGATTTTGAGACTCAATTATCTGAAAAAGAATTAATTAGAAAGACTTTACTCAAGAATATACAGGCTAATTCAAAAAATGTGGTTTATGTAAAACTTTTGATTTGGTATTATTTATTGAATCAAGATTTTAATGGAGCTTTACAACAAGTAATAGCCTTGGATAGAAAGTTAAACAAAGACGGTTTAGAAGTACTTAATTTAGGAAAAACAGCACTTAATAATCAAAGTTTTGAAATTGCATTGGATTGCTTTGATTATGTAATCAATAATTCAAAATCAGATGAAAAAAAGTACACCGGAGAAACATTAAAGTTAAAGACACTAAAGCAAAAGCTCATATTTAATCAAATATATAATCCACAAGAACTGTTGGCTCTTAAGTCAAGTTATTTGAAAACACTTTACAAGTTAGATCAAAATGCCACTGTAATTAGAAACGTTACTGATAGAAAGTATGAGGTATTATTGGATTTAGCAGAGTTAGAAGCATATTATTTAAATGATACCGATGAGGCGAAAAATTACCTACAAAAGACACTGAACCTGAATGGAATTAGTCAACTCAAGAAGGGAAAAGTGAATATGTTGCTAGCAGACTTATTTGTGTTGGAAAATAAAATTTGGGAGGCATCACTATTGTATCTTAAAGTAGAAAAACAGTTTAAGGAGGATCCTTTAGGACATCAAGCGAAGTTCAATAATGCAAAGGTCTACTACTATGCAGGTGAATTTGATTGGTGTCAAGCACAACTAGATGTGCTCAAAGCATCTACCTCAAAGTTAATTGCTAATGATGCCTTAGCGCTTTCTGTTTTAATAACGGATAATTATAACATGGACACTTCAGAAGTAGCAATGAAACTTTTTGCAACAGGAGATATGTATGTAGCACAAAAAAAGTATAGTGAGGCTTTACGAATCTATGATTCTATTTATGATCAATTTCAAAATCATTCATTAAATGATGATATTTTATTTAGAAAGTCACAAGTATTTAAGATACTGCAAATGCAAGACAAAGCCATTGATGTCTTAAAACAGTTAGAGGAAGAATTCCCAGGATCAATTATTTTAGACAAAGCATTATTTAATATTGCTAAATTATATGAGGACGATTTAACCGATTTTGAATCCGCAAAAAAGTATTACAGAAAAATCTTATTTGATCACCCATCTAGTCTATATGTAATTGATGCTAGAAAAAGATTTAGAAAACTTTCGGGGAAAACAAATCAAAATATCAATAAAAGTTCATAAATGATTATTTATAACGTTACCGTTAATGTCGATGAAGATGTGTTATCTCAGTGGTTAAAGTGGATGTCTGAAAAACATATCCCTGATGTGATGAAAACAGGATTATTTAAAGAGTGTAAATTATCAAAAATTCTAGCTGAGGAAGCTGGAGGGAAATCATATAGCGTACAATATCTATTAGAAAATTGGGATAATTATCATGATTACCAATCAAAATACGCCTCAAAACTTCAAAAGGAACATATAGATAAATTTGGCAACAAATGTGTTGCGTTTCGAACGCTTCTGGAAGTGAAAGAAGTATTTTAATAACATGTTTAATTTACCTTCCCCTCTTGAAAGATTAGAGCTAAGCACATTTGGTGTAAAACAAAAAGTGTACGTCAAAAGAGATGATTTAATTCACCCAATTGTATCAGGAAATAAGTGGCGAAAACTAAATTTTAATTTTCGTTTCTATTATGACAACAATTACAGTGGAGTAATATCTATGGGAGGTGCTTTCTCCTCGCACATTCAATCACTTTCTTTTCTTTGTTGTCAAAAAAATATTCCATGTGTAATTTTTATTAGAGGACAAAAACCAAAAATACTTAATGACATATTAAAGCAGTGTGAAATAAATAATACTAAACTTATTTTTTTAAGCAAAAATGATTACGGTAATAAAAAGACTGTTTATGATATAAAGATGAAGAATTGGCCGAATTATTACTTCATTCCAGAAGGGGGTTCTAACCGGTACGGAATAGAAGGTTGCCAAGAAATTATAAATGAAATTGATATGGAATATGATGAAATATTTTGTGAAGTGGGTACGGGAACAACCTTAGCTGGTTTAGCTTCATCTTGTGGTAAAAATAAAAAGGTACGTGGTGTAGTGGTATTAAAAGGTGCCGAAAATATTAGTAATCAAGTTGAAAAAAACTACATTAATTTATTCAACCATTCCCTAAATAATAACATTCAATACTTACACCAATATCATTTTGGAGGATATGCGAAACATAGTATGGAACTAATAAATTTCATTCGTATATTTTACAAGGAAACAGGTATAAAAACAGACCCAATTTACTCAGGAAAATTATTTTTTGCTTTAATCGATCAACTAAAGAAAGATGGAGATGAAAAAAAAACAATTATTGCTTTACATTCGGGTGGTTTATCCGGAATTCCTGGATATGAAAACAGATATAAAATTAAACTATTTAGTTAGCCATTTCGCTCATAAACTTGATTTTCATCAACCTTAATTCCTCTTCGCTGTAATCTCCATCAAATTCATCATAGGCAGCGCTAATATCATCAGATTCAGCATCCTCTAAAAAGTAATCGTATATTTCTTGTTGAGTATCTTCGTCAAGGATATTATTCAAATGATAATCTATATTTATTTTGGTACCCGATGCAACTATGTTTTCAATTTCTTTAATTAATTCTCCAATTTCTTTCCCTTGGCTTTTTGCAATATCTTCAAGTGGTAATTTTCGATCAATGTTGGTAATAATATTAACTTTTTGACCACTTTTATTGACAATACTTTTCATTACAAAATCTTGTACTCGATCGATGTTATTTTCTTTTACGTAATTGTCAATTAGTTCAATAAATGGTTTCCCATATCGAGTCGCTTTCCCTAGACCTACACCGCTAATATTATGTAGCTCCTCAATCGTTACTGGGTAATGTACAGTCATTTCTTCTAAAGATGGATCTTGGAAAATCACAAACGGAGGAATTTGTTTTTTTGTGGCTATGCTTTTCCTTAAATCCTTAAGCATGCTAAATAGCTTGTCATCTAAAGCTCCACCCCCTTTTTGATTTAAAATAAGATCGTCATCATCAGTATCACTAAAATCATGTTCTTTAATCAACATAAAACTAGAGGGTTTGTTCATAAACTTTTCTCCTTTAGGAGTCAATAATAGAGTGCCATAGGATTCTACTTCTTTTTTAAGTAAACCTGCAACTATTATTTGACGATAAACCGCATGCCAAAAATGATTATCATGTTCTTTCCCTTTTCCAAAAAATGGAGAAGATATCCCCTGATATGTTTTAATTTCAGCTGTTTTATTACCCGATAGAAGATCAACAAAATATTTCACCTTATGTTTCGCTTTTACCGATTTTACACAAGATAATGCTAAAGCTACATTTCCTTTCCCTTCAGTAGTCTCTTTAGGATTTGTAGAATTATCACACATTTTAGCACCTGCACCATTTATTTCATCAAATTCCTCTCCAAAATAATGAAGAATAAATTTTCTTCTATTTATACTTGTTTCACAAAATGCAACTACTTCTTGTAAAAGTTGGTGACCTACTTCTTGCTCAGCAATAGGTTTTCCGTGAAGAAAGTTTTCAAGTTTCTCAATATCTTTATAGCTATAAAATGCAAGGCAGTGACCTTCCCCACCATCACGTCCAGCTCTTCCAGTTTCTTGGTAGTAACTCTCTAACGATTTTGGAATATCATGATGAATGACAAATCTCACATCAGGTTTATCTATGCCCATTCCAAAGGCAATTGTGGCCACAATAACATCAGCTTCTTCCATTAAAAACATGTCTTGGTGTTTTGCTCTTGTATTGGCATCTAGTCCAGCATGATATGGAAGGGATGAAATTCCGTTAACTTGTAATAACTGCGCAATTTCTTCTACTTTTTTTCGGCTCAAACAATAAATGATTCCAGATTTACCTATTCTGTTTTTAATAAATCTAATGATTTCTTTTTGTACATTTTTTTTTGGTCTTACCTCATAGAATAGGTTTGTTCTATTAAAAGAAGCTTTAAAAACAACCGCATCTGTCATTCCTAAATTTTTCTGAATATCAGTTTGAACCTTAGCTGTTGCTGTGGCCGTAAGCGCAATGATAGGTACATCATCTATGGCTTTTATCATGGGCTTTAATCTTCTGTATTCAGGTCTAAAATCATGTCCCCATTCCGAAATACAATGCGCTTCATCTATAGCAAAAAAGGATATGGTAATATTGGTAAGGAATTCGATATTTTCTTTTTTCGTAAGAGATTCAGGTGCAACATATAATAATTTGGTGATACCGCTTTTCACATCAGACTTCACTTTATTTACTTCTCCTTTATTCAATGAGGAGTTTAAAAAATGAGCAACTCCATCTACTTCACTCACCTGTCTGATAGCATCAACTTGATTTTTCATTAGGGCAATTAGTGGGGACACCACAATGGCTGTACCTTCACTTATTAAAGCAGGAAGTTGATAACATAAAGATTTGCCACCACCTGTTGGCATTATAACGAATGTATTTTTCTTATTTAGTAAATTTTGAATAACAGATTCTTGTTCCCCCTTGAACGAGTCAAAGCCAAAAAACTTATTTAGTGCTGCCTTTAAATTTACTTGCGTTGATACCATGATATAGCATAAGCTTCATCACTAATTTAGCTAATTGGAGGAATAAAAAAAAATAGTTTATGAATTTAATTCTTTAAGCACAATGTAGGCCATTAAACCTGTTGAAGTTCTTAAAGCATCTTCATTTATATCAAATGTAGATGTGTGTAATTTTTTAATGGTCTTTCCGTCACCAGTACCAAGCCTGTAGAAGCAAGAAGGGGCAACTTGACTGAAAAATGAGAAATCTTCTGAAGTCATTCTTAAGCTAAGATCAATGACATTTTCCTTTCCAAGGTATTCAATTGCAGATTCTTTAGATTTTGTAGTCAGTTTAGGGTCGTTTTTTAAAAAGGGGTAACCCACTTTCAAATCAATATCACATTCTGCTCCATTGGCATCGCAAATGGAATTAACAATGGATTTTATTTTATTATGAGCATTAAATCTCCATTTTTCATCAAATGTTCGAAATGTCCCTTTTAAGTGAACAGAATCTGGAATCACATTTGTAGCACCTTTAGCGTCTATGTATCCAAATGACAATACAGACGGGTTTTCAGGATTGTTATTACGACTTACAATTTGCTGTAAACTTGTAATAATTTGAGCAGATATAACCACGGGGTCAACTAGCAAATGAGGTAGTGCAGCGTGCCCCCCTTTCCCTTTAATGGTAATGTAAATTTCATCTGCTGAAGCCATATACGTACCCGATTTAAAGCCCACTTTTCCAGCTTCTAGTTCAGGATATACATGTTGAGCGATACAACATGATGGTTTTGGTTCGAGTATTCCTTCTTTAATCATTAAACTTGCACCTCCTGGAAGTTTTTCTTCACCAGGCTGGAATACAAATCGTATTGTGCCTCCAAAAAGATGCTTTAGGTCTTTTAAAATTAGTAATGTACCTAAAAGGGAAGAAGAATGAACGTCATGCCCACAAGCATGCATAACACCTTTATTTACCGATTTATAAGGAGTCTCATTTTTTTCTATAATAGGTAATGCATCCATGTCAGCTCTTAAAACTAAATGGTTGCTTGATTCTAATTCTCCTTTAACCTCTGCTACAATACCTGTTTTGACTATACCAGAATGATATGATATGTTATTTTCTTCTAAAATATTTTGTATAAAAAGAGAAGTATTATATTCCTCAAAAGATAACTCGGGGTTTCGATGTATTGATCGTCTAATTTTTACAATATCCTCAAAATAATGGTTGGCTAATTTTTTTACTTCCTCAATCATTTCAAATAGTGATTTATACCACTTAAAATCATTTTTATGGATGCGTACAACATGAAAGAACCAAATACTAGTTTTACAATATGAACAGGTGTTTTTAATGACCATTTTGCTCCAAGCCATCCTCCAATTACAAAAAAAACAGCCATTATTAATGCATAAATAAGTAGTTTGTTTTCTATTATTTGCCCTTCAATCTCTAAATTAAAAGAACCGCTTTGGTAATATTTATAAAATGCTAATACTCCAATAGGAGGGAGCATGAGTGCTAAAGAGACACCTTGAGCTTGGTGTTGACCTAATCCAAGAAAATAAATTAGTGAAGGAATAATAATAATGCCACCGCCAATACCCACATAACCACTAGCTATCCCAGCAATAAGACCAATAAATAACAGCGTAATAAACGTGGTTATCTCCATAATTAAAAGTCTAAAGATAGTGATACTTGCCTAATGGGTTTTAAACTTACGTTATCATCTGTACCAAATCCCCAATCTATTCGAACATAATAACCAAATATTTTTGATCTTATACCCCATCCATAGCTATAAATAAAAGGTTCTTTTTGATTTTGAATAGTGATGGTGTAATTGGCATTAGAAATAGTGGTGTTGTTAAAAGCGTTATCATCTGAATATGGATTAATACCAGTCCATGCACACCCTACGTCACCAAATCCAATTAACATAAAATGTGCTAAAAAGTCAGATTTTAAAGGTTTTTTTGAAAAATAACTGAACATCGGTATTCTTAATTCGTGATTCATGGCTATGAAGTTGTTTCCATTTCTTGCGTTTTGTCCAAAACCTCTCATAGGAGTAGCAATGGTTTGAAATTGATAATTTTGGTTTGGATCAGTAGCTAATGGATTTCTATATTGGTCGGGGAAGACCAAGCTATTATCTCTTGGTAAAAGCCAATTGTCTACTCCACCCATAAAATATACTAATCGCTGACTCCCAAAGGAAGAACTGCCAGCTAATCTAGATGCAAACACTATATTTCTGTGTACTTTCAGATAGCTTCTAGCATCAAAGCCTAAAACAAAAAAATCAGTCTCTTTTTTGTCTAATTCTTTATATCCCTCAATCCATGTCTTAAATCTAAATCCATTATTTATGTTTAAACCAACCGGCCGAGTAGCATCATAAACAAACTCTAATAATCCTCCCCCGAGAAAATGGTTTTGGCTAGGTTCAGCAAGAGATTGATCTGAACTAGAAAGTGTGACAACTTGATCATATCTTAGATTCGGAGTTAACCTCAAGCTAGTTAGCTCATTAAAAGGAAAAGAATATTGAAATTTGACATCATTAATTATCGTTTTTTTAATGTCGAAGAAGAATTGATTGTCATCTATATTATTAAATGTTTGTCTGGACAATTGAATTTTTTTATCCAGTCTATGTTTGAGATCTTCAAATAATAAAATGTAGCCCATATTGTTTATTTGAACTGGACCCTTAACACCTGCGGTTATTTTATAATCTTCATATAAATCTTTAAGCTGGATTAACGTAAAAGCATCTGTATTTGCATTAATGAAACCAGCACTATTGAACCTTTGATAGGTGAGGTTATTAAAAGTTGGATTTAGTTGCATGGTAAACTCGCCAACGCTAAAATTCACATTATATATTTTTTTGATAGGTAATTTAAAAGCAATGGTTTTATTTGATTGATCACCCAATTTTCGAAGTGTAGTTTTATTTTTCTTTTCTGATTCAAAAGTGTAATTATAAATATCTACTAATGAATCTGCAGGATAAGATCTTCTATCTCCTTCAACACTATTTCTTTGTGACTTATAAGAAGCAAATCGAGTTTTTACATCATTGTTTTCGAAAATCGTTTGCTTTGTTAGGTCACCTGTTAGAAATTGATAGTTCCCATTTTTTTTATACAGGGTTATGAACTTTTCTGTTTGTGGGTGTATATCTATTTCTTGGATATTTCTATCATAATTAGAGAGTTGATAGGGGGTTTGATATTTCCGGTAATGGATTACCGTATCGATATGACTAATTGTACTATCTGTAGCCTTTTTGTATTGGTTGTTGACACCATTAATATTACTTAAATAATAATATGAAAATTTGTTTTGAGGTTGTGGTTGAATTTCATTGACAAGTGGCGTATTGGTGAGCTGAATAATCTTACTTGTGAGTTTATTAATCTCATAAAGATCAAAGCTGTTATGTTGAGGAGCATAGTTGGGATTAGACTTGTTCGAGGAGTAAATAATTACATTTGAATTAGCTCTATATTTTGGGTGTAAATTATCAAATGGATCATTTGTGATTTGAACTAAACTGTTTCCCAAAACCGAAAATTCAAATAGATCTGTTTGACCATTTTTACAAGCAGAAAGAATGATTTTATCCCCTTTTAGATTGTAATCACAACTTAGTACTTTTTGTAAGTCTCCTATTGGTCTAGGATTTTTTTTGTTGGTTTCATATTGATATAAATTTAAAATTACTTCACCTTTTTTCTCTTCAAAAATGGCAATCACGCTACCGTTTGGGTGCCAAGTAATTGATGGATGAGATAAATCTGGAATCCTATTTAGTTTGTGATCACCCTTTAAAATAGTGTTGGTTTTATTCTTCTTTATATCATGGATTTTAACTTTATATTGACCATGATAGTGTTCAACAAATGCAATTAAATTACCATCAGGACTGATTTTAAGTGATCTGTAAAATCTATTTTTTTTGCTTTTAATTTTTAACGGATTGAGACTAGGAGATAATGTAGCTTTGTTATCATTAATATATTGTTGTCTGTAATATTGAACAAAATCTTCTTGGATGGTATTCAGGTTTAACCCTAAAATATAAATACAACCACTTTCAATACTCTTGCTAACCCTAAACATGTAGATTAAATTTGGGATCATATTTTTTCCAAAAATCTCGTCAATATATCTCCATAGTCCATGTCCGTAAAGAATGCTTTCTTCTTTTGATAGTGAATTAAACTTTTGGGTTTTTTTAGAAAGAATAAGGTCTTTAAGGTTGTTGTCTAAATCTGTATCCCAGTCTTTGGATAAATAATCTATAAGTCCATTTTTAAACCATATAGGTAAATTCATTATAGATTCAGAAAGCCCTGGATTAAATCGATTTCTACTCCATCCATCTGTCCCAGACTGATTTACGCTGCCATAAAAAATATGATCTAATAGAATTTCAGTAATGCCACTCTTAATTTGATAGTTCAATTCATCGTGGCTGCCATTGAAATAAATGAATATTTTTTCATCAAATATTTTAGTACTACCTCCGACATTTGTAGTGATATTATTGGAAAGACCAATATTACTCTGTCTAAATTTCCCCTGTGTATTGTAAATTAAAAAGTGGATTTTTTTATCCATTTTATAATCTAAAAACCTTTCCAAAGAAGTTAAATATTTTTGAGCAGTTTTGGCCGTATAAATAGATAGTTCTTCTCCTCCTTTGGTGAAATGTGTTTTTATCCTTTCGTAATCATAAGACTGCCAATAAAATGTGTTGTATTGAACTCGGTTTTGACCAAAAACTAGATTTGACCCATTGTAATATTGAGCATTAATAAAATGGCAGCTTGCCAATAGCAATATGAGAAAAAAATTATTCAAAGTTTATCAACCAAAGATAGCCAATTTCATACCATAGGCTATTTTTGTTTCCAAATTACTGTTTATGATCTCCATCCAAAAATTTGTATTTAATCCTTTCTCTGAAAACACGTATGTAGTTTTTAACGAAGAAAAGAAAGCAGTTATTATAGATCCTGGAATGTATTACGAGCAAGAAGAAAAGGATATTGATAAGTTCATTATATCTAATGGCCTAAAGTTAGAAGCAATTTGGCATACGCATAGTCACCTTGATCACATGTTTGGTACAGGGTATGTTTCAAGAAAATACAATTTAGATCCTATGATTTTTGAAAAAGATTTAGATACGTATCAAAATTTTGAACGGGTTTGCGCAATGTATGGTGTACCTATTCGAAATATGCCTCCTCAAAAGGTTCAATTTATGGATATTAAAAAAGGTCTATATCTGGGAGAAACAAAGTTTAGCGTATTTTTTGTTCCTGGCCATGCGCCAGGCCATGTGGTGTTTCATCACTCACAATCAAATGTATTAATCAATGGTGATTGTTTATTTAGAGAAAGCATTGGGAGAACCGATCTGCCCGGTGGAAATCATATTCAATTAATAAGTTCGATTAAAAATAAGTTATTTACATTACCTGATAATACAATAGTATACAGTGGTCATGGACCAGAAACTACAATTGGTCATGAAAAAGCGAACAATCCTTTTATTAACTATTGAACTACAAATCTCTTAACAACATTGTCATTATTTGATGACACTTTTATAAAGTAAACTCCTCTTTGAATATTTGAAATTTGTAAGTTATTATCTAATCCACTTCTTGTTTCGTTGTAAATTAACTTTCCATTAATATCACTTATCTTTACTGATATCTCACTATTGGTTTTTATTGTCTTTAAGGTAAACTCACCGTGATTAGGGTTGGGGTAGATCTCAAAATCAAATTTAGTTTTGTCCCAAATCGATGCACAGGGCTCAACTATAGCAACAGTTTCCACTAAATCACTGTAACAGCTAATTGATGAAATAGCCCAATTATAAAAGAAATAATAATACCCGGTCTGGCTATCTGATGGGCCGGTAATGGACATAGCACTACCGTAATCGTAAGGGTAAGCTGCTCCGTTGTTATTTCTGTATAAACCGTTATTTGCTGTACTTGAGCTTGCTAAAATAGAATAACCAAAAGAAGGTTGTAAGCTTGCTCCTATCGGAATTGTAATTGCTCCATTAGCGGGTATTGGTCCTGAAATACTAATAGAATTATTGTAGTAACTTGTCCCAAGAACATCAATAATTTGAACGTCTATATTTCCAGTATCACTAGGATATACTGTTACGGAGTCGATCGTGATAGATGAAAATACATCAAAAACCAACCCCTTGTTGTAGGTAGATACTGATCCACCGCCTCCAAAGAAGTAGTCAGATGGACCAACATATCCAGGTGCCATTTCTTGGTAAGCAGCCCAGTAACTTGTAGTTGAATTTATAACAGGTGTTACTAAAGTATCTCCAGTATGAATTAAATTATTTCCGTTAGGGTCGTCAAACCAGTCTAACGTAGAACCTGAAGATGCATTTCCAATTAGTGTGGCAATTCCTGAAACACCACAAACTGTGTCACCTATTGTAGTGGGGGATGCTGGAGTATATTTATTTTCATAGTGGAGAGTACCAAACATATCGTTAGATGTATCAGAGTCTCCGGCTAAACTTGTGGAAAACATTAGCGTATAACTTCCATCATTCGTGAAATCAATATGATCACTAAATGTATAGATCAATGAGCTTCCTCCAAATAAGGTGTCTCCAACAGTTTCTGTGACTACATTTCCATTTAAATCATACATAACATCAAAGTTCACTTGGTTTGATGTCCCATAATTATTTATTGTCACTATAGCCAATGAGCTATCCATGGTACAACCTGTTGATGCAGAAGGCATTTCTGCTAAAAACACTCCAATATCATTAGCAGGGGCTTCTAAAATTTGGACATTGTCTATAAAACAATCTGGGCCATAGCCAGATGCAAAATTAAATCTAACCATGATATTATTTCCATAAGTTGATAAATTAATTCTGCCTGAAGAAACAAAGCTGCCTGGAGCCTGTGTAGTTGCTCCATCGCTAGATTCTAAATCGGATCCTATTTTATACCAAATTTGATTCCATGTTGTACCGCCATCGTCAGATACCAATACTTCTAAGGCATCATTGGGGTAGAATGTATTATACGTGTGAGACCAATCAAATATCAGTTCTGGACTTATCATGGATGAAACATCAAAAATAGGGGATGTCATAAGTGCATTATTTCCATTTGGCCAACTCCAATAACTAGCTTCTACAGCTGTACCATTATAATGTATACACGTTTGTGTTCCCCCTGAAAGATCCCAACAATTCGGTGGCCATGTGGTCATGTCTTCTAAATAAGGTAAAGAAGTAACAGCTACACAAGGAGTACTAAAAGTAAATGGTCCTGATAGTAAACTTGTGTCTGCAGGTCCACAAATTCCTTGAACATAAAAGTTATAGGTAGAGTTTGGATTAATGGCTAAAGTAATGGTATCATTATAGACATGAGTTGGTGTGGTAGTTGATAGTGTACCGTTGTTGGGCACAAGATATACGTACCATTCTGATTCATTTAAACCGGCTGTCCAAGTTAGATCCACCGAATCAGCGAAAAGATTGATTGCATTAAGTGATAGTGGTTGAGGGCAAGTAGGAGCTTCTCTAACTTCAAAATTATCAATGGCTATATCTCCTGTAAACGAGCTACCCACATAGGCTGTAATTCTGAAGCTTACAATTCCACTGTAGTTTGAAAGGATAACTAATTCTTCAGTCCAAACATCGCCCTGATCTCCAAATTTATTAAAGATGTTATTGTACGTTATACCGCCATCATCTGAGATGTCAACAACTAAGGAATCAGTTGTTTGACCATACATGTGTGTGTAAAAGCGTAATTCAGGAACAGTCAATGGACTCAAATCTATACTTGGGGAGTGTAAAATAGCAAAATCGCCTTGTGTTCTTGGAGATGAAGTTTCTATGTACATATAATTTCCACCACCAGTTATATCATCTGAGGGACCAGTATTTATTGACGTTGTTCCGCTAGCATCAAGAGTCCAGTCAAAAATATCACCACTCCCTTGTGTCCAACATAACGGAAAGCCAAAATCAAAGCTAGTAAAATACGGGGCAATTGAATAAGTACAAGGGGTGACAAAATTTAGTGGTCCAGCCAAAATACTGCTATCTCCACTGCTGCAGATGCTCTGTATATATACGTTATAGGTTGTACTAGGGTTAACCACAAGATCAATGGTGTCGTTGTTTGCAACAATAGGGGTGATATTACTTATGGGCGAGTTGTTAGGAGATACGTATACTAGCCACAACGAATCAGAACTGTTTGTTGACCAGCTTATGCTAGCGGTGTCAGCTGATAGATTATTTAGTGTGATATTGGATGGAGCGGCACAAGAAAGGCATGACGTCACTTCAACTAAATCAATAGCAATATCACCTGTGAATGATGAACCTTTAGTGTATGTAAAGGCCAAATAAACTTGTTGCCCCATGTAGGATCCCAAATTAACACCCACATTTTGATAGGGGTCCGAATTATTAGTTTGTAATTGACCTGTATTAGTAAAAATAGTGTTAAATGGACCTGCTGGGTTTGTTCCTACACCAACATCTAAAGTGCCAATGGTAGCCCCATAAGCGTGAACCCAAAAAGATAATTCTGCATCATTTGCTCCAAATGCTAAATCAACTAAAGGAGAAACTATAGTTCCAGTTGAATTTCCTCCACCTGTACATTCGAAATAAAAGTAATTAGAACCGCTATGGGCACCAGAGGGTCCTGTTCCTGATGAGGTAGTTGTGCCAGAATTCATTCTCCAGCCTAGTCCTGTAGCTGTGAAATCTCCTGTCCAGCTAGCTTGTGACTCCAGGTCATCTGAAAGTACAATACCTGGATTACCAGAAGAACAAGTTATCCCTTGAGGTCCTTGAATTGGAGTGTTAAATGTATATGGGCCAGTCCACGAGCTAGAATCTCCACCTGCACAAAGGGCTTGAACATAAACATCATATGCTGTAGATGGGCTCAAAGGTGACATAGCGAAATTGGTAACACTAGAAGTATCTCCAAAACCAGAACCAAGAGTAAACCCAGATAACCCCCACTGTACATTCCATAAAGGTTCCGAACCGCCAGGGTTCCATGATGCAACAGCTGAATCACCAGTAACGTTTGAAACTTGTAGTGATAAAGGTTGAGGACATGAAGGAATAGTTCTTATTTGGAAATTATCCACCATAACATCGTTAGCTTCTGGGTCATCAACTATTCCGTCTGTTGCCCAGAAAGCAAATTCTACAATTCCAGTAAATGAACTAAGGGAAACAATTTCATGATTTCCATTTGGACTGGTAACGTAACCACCGCTCCAGCTGGCAAGTGGTAGCCAAGTAGTTCCACCATCATCAGAAATAAGTAGCTCAACTCTGTCGTCTGACCCCAAATTCCCAGGGTTAGAGCTATTTACACCAAAAACTCCAAAATCAAACTCTAGTTGAAAAGGACCACCTGATGTTAAATCATACTGAGGAGATAATATCCAATCACTTTGAAAAGTGCTGTAAAGATAAATCTTAACTGCACCTGTTGTTCCAACATTAGCAAATCCATCTTGAATCCAACTTCCAATTCCAAAAGTAGAGGGGCCAGTCCCAGGATCTCCCGTACTGGCTTCATCCCAACAGGTATTGGGAGGGTAACCTGCAGAAAAGTCTTCAAGTTGAGGAGGTGTAAGAGCTGCACAAGGGGTTGTAAAAAATAGAGGTCCTACAATAATACTAGAATCTCCTGTGCAGTTTGCTTGTACATAGAACTCGTAGGTGGTAACTGGAGATAAGCCTGTTAAAGATACGGTATCATTAGATGTTAATATTGGGGAACCTAGTGTAGACCCTTGTTGATGATACCAATAATTCCAATCATTTGCTGCACCACTAGCAGTCCATGAAATATCTGCTGAAAAACCAGTTAGATTAAATGCTTGTAGGTTAGAGGGTCCGGGACAATTAAAGCATGACAATACTTCAACCAAATCGATAGCTATGTCACCAGTAAATGAAGAACCTCTTGTGTACGTAAAGCTCACGTAAATTTGTTGTCCTATGTAACTAGCAATATTAATACTCACATTTTGGAACGGATCACCACTAGCAGTTTGAAGTTGACCTGATTGTGAATAAATATTAGTAAAAGGGCCTGTGTTACTTGTACCAATACCCACATCTAATGTACCTATTGTTGCACCAAATGCATGAATCCAAAATGAAAGTTCAGCATCATTAGAGGCTGAAATTAAATCAATTGCTGGAGTTACTATTGTACCCGTTGTTCCGCCTCCTGTACTAGTTTCAAAATAAAAATAATTGTTGCCGCTGTGTGCACTAGAAGGCCCTGTTGAACCTGATGTTGTCCCGCCAGAATTTACTCTCCAAACCCCATTACCAGTTCCAAAATCTCCTGTCCATAACCCCTGAATTTCTAAATCATCTACAAATGCTGCCCCGGGGAATCCAGAACTACAATTGATTTGACTGTAAGTATTAAAGGAAAGGGATGTAGCAAATAAAATCGCTAAAACCGAGTTAAAATAATTTTTCATTATGGATTGAATTAAAGTATGTTATTCAGAGCAAAGTTTTGATTTAAGTATTGAATTTAGTATTAATTTTTTTATTTACTCAGTAAAATAGGCTCAAATAGGACTGAATTTTCAGTTTCTACTTTAATAAAATAATGCCCATTTGACATGCTTGAAAGATCAAGCTGTAATATTCCTTGTTTTAATGGAGATGATGTTGTTATTATTTTCCCAGCTAGATCTGACACAGATACTTCTAAAATTTTATCTACCGATTTTACGTTAATTTGGCCATATGTTGGATTAGGAAAAATAGCTATCGATTCTTTGTTAAGCTCGTTCTTAAAGCTGCAATCTTCAACGGTTATAGTGATTGGAGTTGTTTGACTTAAGCAGTCATCATCAGAAATAGCGAACCACTCTACATTATCAATGTAATATTCATCACCCATTTCTGGACGAAAATTTACAGACCCTACTGCATCTCCGTTATTAGCAACTGTTCCCCCCTGATAAGCACCATTAATATAAATACCCCAGATAGAATTGGAGAGATCGCCTGTAATTTTCAATTCAAACCATTGATTAAGCCCTGGATATGTTCCGATCAATAAAGTGCCTCCAATGTTTATTTGAAGCATTCCGCTGTTATTGAAATTGAGATCTAAAATTTCAGGTGAACTTACAGCTAAATCATCTTGTAAATTAAGGTTAGCGTTCGAAACCACAAACATGTCTAAAACAACTTCGATATCTCCAGAAGTATAAACTTGATCAAATGGAAGATATAGGTCATCATCGTTCAAGTAATTTAGATAAATTGAGTTACTTCCAGAAGCAGCCTGTGAATTAGAAATAAATGCATCATCTTGCCCACCACCGCTTCCAGACCAAGTGGACCAGTTCGCTGAAGACTGAGCAATTAAATTTCCTGCCAAGTAACCTTCTATATCATCCCTAAAAAATGCACATGCTTGAACGGCTCCGTAGTAAGTAGTAGTTGTAGTTGGAACTACAATATCAGAAGACAGCAAATTGTTTCCGTTCACATCCGTATACCAATTAATTAATCCTTCTGTTGTTGAACCCATTAAGGTTGCCGTATCACCATTACAAATAGTATCATCAAATGTGATGGGAGGAGAAGGACTAAGGAAATTCTCTACAGAAATTGTGAATCCATCGTTACTTGAAACTTGGTCATTCAATAAGTGAGATTGAAATGAAATGTTATAAACACCATCATTACTAATGTCAGCTGGAGTGTTAAAGGTGTAATTTGCCGTATCTCCGCTATTTAAAACTAAATTGCATGTTTCGAAGATTTGTTGACCTCCGTTTATGGTGTAGGAAACATCGAAGTTAGTTTGTGTAGCAATTCCATTGTTAATGATTTGCATAGTGAGCAGTTCACTATTAGAGAAAGAACAACTCGAAACCATAGGGGTGCTTGATACCTCTACATCGTTGGCAATAGCTTCCACCACACTGAATTCATCTATGGCAATATCACCTGGCCATGTATCTCCATTGGCATTAATTCCTAATATTCCTGTTATTCTGAAATGCACAATAGTTGAAGTGGGATTAATGAGTACTACTTCTTCAATCCAAGCATCCAGTTGTTCCCCAATTTTATTGAATATAGTGGTGTAAGAGCCATTATCAAATATATCAACTTGAAGCTCCCCAATTGCAGAACCATACATGTGAGTGTAGAACCTAACTTCAGGGTTTGTAAGTGTACTTAAATCAATTTCTTCACTATACATAATAGCAAATTCTCCATCTTGTCTAGGTGCTGAAGCTTCAGTATACATATAGTTTCCTCCGATACTAACGTCATCGTCAGGACCAGTTCCATTAGAGGGAGTGCCTCCATCTTCTAGTTCCCAATCAAAGTCATCATTTATTAAGTCTTGAGACCAACAAGGTGAAAATCCAGTATCAAAATTTTCGTATACAGGAGCAAATGTTGGTGCACAAGCTGTGGTGAAAAAAGTTGGGGTTGAGAGTGAACTTGTATCACCTGGGCCGCAAATGGCTGAAACATGGCAGCTATAAGCAGTGTTTGGAGAAAGGCCTGTTATTGTTGTGGGGATCGTATTGGTTATAATGGTAGAATTATTGTAATGTATCATCCATTGAGTTTCATTCCCAGATGGTGCCCAGTTAAGAGTTGCTGTTGAAGATGTAATATTATTAGATGTTAATAAACTTGGAGATGGACAAGTAGAGCATGAATTGACCTCTAATAAATCTATTGCTAAATCACCAGTATAGGTTGGATTAGCTCCAGGTAATCTGGTGTAGGTGAAACTTACATACAGCGTTTGTCCAACGTAGCTAGCCACATTAATTCCAATTTGCGACCAGGGGTCATTTGCGTTTGTTTGAACTTCTCCATATTGAGAATAGACTATGTTAAAAGGACCGTTGGGTGAATTGGCAAGACCTACATCTAAACTACCCATTGAACTACCTCTGGCATGCATCCAAAATGTAAGTTCAGCATCATCATGCATGTTGGATAAATCAATTGGAGGTGAAACTATGGTAGCAGTGTCAAATAAACTCGCACCACCTGCACCCCATGTGCTAGATTCATAATGGAAATAATTTAACCCACTGTGAGCTCCACTTGGACCTGTACCACCGGAAGCTGTTCCACCATCGTTTATTTGCCAAGTTCCGTTACTTGTTCCAAAATGTCCGATCCAATTTCCTTGTGCTTCACAATCATCAGCAAAAACTATTCCTGGATTTCCAGTGTTGCAATTAATTCCTGAAGGTGGTTGAGGATAACCATTACAAGCTTCACAAGAGTTCCAACAAACTACAGGTAATGTCATATCAACTGCACCAACATTGATATATCTTCTTGGTAAAATAAAACTACCGTTGGAACACAAACTGTTTGGATCAATAGATTCTTGCAAAGCAAAAGAATCAGCACTGAAGATGTATTCATATGTCCCTGTATATAGCGATACTGTTTTCTCCCAAACTCCATCACCATCTAAGTCTGTCATCAAATCACAGTTTCCACAGAAGTTATTCCAATTTCCATTTATTTCAGGGTTATTAAAGTTTCCGCTCACATTTGACATATCAACTTGAAATGTCACGTTTACAAATTGTGGTTGACAAATTGAATTGGAAGTGTCACTAACTACTGGACCAGAATTCCCCTGATTAGTTGGATATGGTCCATAACTCCCTAATTGGGCTGAAGATGGATCGTATATTTGATATGTAATTTCAGTATCCCAATTCCCGGAGTTAAAATTAAATTCCACAAAATCTCCACCCATAGTAAACACAGAGTCAATGTAATTTCCGCCATTTGTAAATGTTAAACTACTAACTAAGTTACCATTCACAGATACATCAAGCGAGGCCCCGTTCCAACCGTCTCCGTAAGAATCTTGCATATCAACTACATAATAACATTGACTGTAATTATGATTAAAAATGGTAAATGCTAGTAATAATCCTATGATGTGATGAGTAAAATTTAATTTCAATGTCTGTGATATTTAAATATTTTAACTAATAAATTGTGTTTTAGCAATTTACAAAATATTATTACTATCCATTTAACATGAGTAAAAAAAAAGGGAGTCGTTAAACTCCCTTTCATTTTTTTTTATGTTGTTGAACTAATTACTGAACAATAACGTTTTCCGTCATGGTTCCGTTAGCAGTTTCTACATTAATCATATACATTCCTTTTTCAAGATCTGATAGATTAACGTTGATTGTGTTGTTGTTTACACTGTTGTTGCTGTAAACTACTTTTCCTCTAACGTCTGTAATAGTTACATTCATTACTTCATTGCTCGTTGTAATTACGAACTCACCGTTGTTTGGATTAGGATATACTTCCATGTTTCCTTTTGTAAGCTCTGTAATGTTACTACAATCAACAACCGTTACAACTGCTTCTGTTCTTGCACCTGTACAAGCATCTGCAGCTACAGCTGACCATCCAATGTCATCAACATAGTAGTTGTTTCCAGCAGCAGCATATAGGTTACATCCACCTACTTCAGTTCCATTTGGTAACGTTGCCGTACCTTTTGAAACTCCATCAATGAATAACTCCCATGTACCGGTAGTTAAATCAGCACACTTCAACGTTACATTGAACCATACTCCTGTTCCAGGATAAGTTCCTGTAATAGCTCCACCTCCTAAATCATATGTAAATGGATCGGTTAATCCTCCAGCTCCTGTGAAAGTCATTTCCATTGCCCATACGGTACCAATGTTTGCTGACCCTTGTAAGTTGAAGTAAGCCGTTGTCTCTACATATAAGTTAGTAGTGAACTCAAATGACCCTGAAGTCCAAGTTTGACCACCGAACGGTAGTACTGGATCTGGTACATTTGAAGCAGAGTTATCTAAGTGTAGTGAATTCGATCCACTTGCTGCTTGTGCATTAGAAACTGGGGCATCATAAAGTCCACCTAATGTTCCACCTGGCCAAGTAGCCCAGTTTACCGTATCTGACTGTGCAATGTAGTCACCTACATTGTAAGATTCAAAGTCATCAGAAAATCCAGCAGCTACTTTCGCTTCAGCATAGTATGATGTAGTTGCTGTTGGAGAAACACTTAGGTTATCTCCAGATCCTACTACATTACCACCTGTCATCGCATCATACCAAGTAATTGGTCCGTCAGCCGACATCGCCATTACCGTAGCTGTATCTCCATCACAAATCGTGTCCCC